>JAHFUF010000714.1 GCA_023265235.1 Blastocatellia bacterium | reverse complement strand
TATTAAAACCTCTGTTTGATTAAAAATTATGGCTCAAGTAGAAATTAAAAATCTGACCAAAATTTATGATGGTGGCGTGTGTGCAGTTAAATCAGCCTCATTTGAAGTTGCTGACAAAGAGTTTGTTGTTTTAGTTGGCCCATCAGGATGTGGTAAATCAACCCTACTAAGAATGATTGCTGGACTAGAATCTATTTCCAAAGGAGATCTTTTAATTGATGGTACTAGGGTAAATGAATTACCTTCAAAAGATAGAGACATTGCTATGGTGTTTCAAAATTACGCTCTTTATCCACACCTAACAGTTTATGAAAATATGGCCTTTAGCCTTAAATTACGTAACTATCCTAGCAATGAAATTAAAACCCGTGTCGATGAAGCAGCCAACATCTTAGGTCTTAGTGAGTATCTTTTGCGTAAACCACGCGCTCTATCAGGTGGGCAACGCCAGAGAGTTGCTTTAGGTCGTGCAATTGTACGCCGTCCTAAAGTTTTTCTTTTTGATGAGCCTCTATCAAACCTTGATGCAAAGATGCGTGTCCAAACCCGTGTAGAGTTGATCAAACTACATCGTCAATTACAAGCCACAATGATTTATGTTACACATGATCAAGTTGAAGCTATGACAATGGCAGACAAAATTGTAGTAGTAAAAGGCGGTGAAATTCAGCAAATAGCACCTCCTTTAGAGCTATATAAAAAGCCTATTAATAAATTTGTTGCTGGTTTTATTGGTAGCCCATCCATGAATTTTATTAACTGCCAAAGTACCAAAGAAAACAAGAAGATATTGTTAAAAACAAATAGTTTTTTGATAGAACTTCTTGGAGAAAAATTTTCCTCACTTAATCTAAACCCTTCTTCACAAGAATTAGTATTAGGTATACGCCCTGAAGATATCAGTATTGCTAATGGCACAAACAAAAATGTTTTTCTAGCAAATGTAGAAATAATAGAACAAATGGGTAATGAGGTTTTTGTCCAACTATTAATAGACACTAGTGAAATTACAGCACGTTTACCTGCTGATGCAAACCTGAAGATTGGAGAAAAGAGCCAATTTACTTTTAACCCAGAAAAATGTCACTTTTTTGATCCTATTTCTGAAAAAGCTCTACTTTAAAATAAACTCACAAGTCAACGCTTCTCTTAGGCAAATAATCACTAGGATTTTGGATGGCAAATGAATATTAAATCAAACTCAAGTCTGCGTGAAACTCTCGTTTCATATCTTTTTTTAGCACCATTTCTTGCTGTTTTTATAATATTTTTAGGCTACCCAATGATTTATTCCCTCTACCTTAGTTTTAGAAGCACAACATTTTCTACTGATTGGTACAATATTTTTAACAGCATGGAATATGTTGGACTAGCAAACTACCAATCACTACTTACTGATACTAGGTTTTGGTGGTCACTTGGACTAACGTTATCCTATGCAGTTTTAACAATCCCTAGTTCTATTGCCTTAGGTCTTTGGCTAGCTATCCTATTAAACAATAAATTAAAAGGTGCTGCCTTTTTCCGTAGTGCTTTTTATTTGCCTAATGTACTTGATTTATATGTAGTAGGGACAATCTGGGTACTAATCTTAAGCCCAAATTATGGACTACTAGACATATTACTAGGTAAAATAGGCTTACATTTACCAGAATCAGGGCTACTAGCTAATCCTTATACTGCATTGCCAACTATTGCACTAGTCATAGTACTTAAAGGTGCTGGTTTTGGTATGATGCTTTTTTTATCAGCAATCCAGAATATTTCAGAATCAATTTATGAAGCAGCAGATATTGATGGTGCGAGTTGGTGGCAAAAATTGCGTTATATCACCTTACCACTACTTAAGCCTATAATCCTTTTTATGATTATTACTGGAACTATGAGTGCGCTTAATGCTTTTACAGAGATTTACGCAATGGCAAGCAGTAAATATGGTGGATTTGGTGGGCCATATATAGAGTTTCAAGGTCAATCAGTAGGAGCAACCTCGCTTTCTGGCCTCTATCTTTACCAACTTTTTGAGCGAGCAGAATATGGTAAAACCGCAGCATTTTCATATCTTTTGATGATTATTGCTTTAATTATATCTTTTGCAAATGCCAAATTGTTGAAAGTAGAAAAGTAATGGAAAGATTCTCACTAAAAAGTTTTTTCGTTTATATCGCGCTTTCTATTGGTTGTTTAATCGCGCTCTTACCCCTTTTCTGGATGCTTATTATTGCTTGTAAACAACAGGGACAAGCCTTAAAACTAGAATTTCTTCCAGAACCACTTGCTTTAACATCACCCTACCAAATTACTGTAGGAAAAACTAACCAAGTAACACTTCAATATTACAGCGATTCAGCACAAACAGTACAAGTGCGTACTGGGTTTAATAAAGATCAGCTAATTGACCTAAATAATGATCGTGGGACTTTTTGGGTTAATTTTTATGATATACCTCTAGGCGAATATGACTATGAATTTGTTGTTGATGGCGTTGTAAATAAGCCTGAGTCTAGCAACGCCAAACCTAAATTACAGGTTACAACAGATTTAGCTAGCAGCAATATAAAATTAAAAAATGCTTCTTGGTCAAAAAATAACGTTGTTACATTTCGTTTTCTTGGTGCTGGACTCTCACCAGTAAAAGCATTGCTAGCAGATGGCCGCGAAATTCAGTTAACAGGCCCCGATTCAGATGGGTATTTTATTGGTCAAATCGATGGATTAAGCGCAGGTGATTACAGTTACCGTTTTAGTTATGCTAGGAGTTTTTGGGAAGGAATTAAGGAAATCTACACCTATCGTAATTTTGTTGAAATATTATTTAATCGTGATTTCCCTTTTTTTAAATTCTTTCTTAATAGCCTTATAGTTGCTACGTTTTCTGGGCTTTTTACAGTTGCTTTTTGTACAATGGCTGGTTATGTGTTTGCTAAAAAAGCTTTCTTAGGAAAGCGCGTTTTATGGGGTGTCTTCTTAAGTACAATGTTAGTTCCAGGACTAATTTTTATGTTGCCACAGTTTGCAATCGTTACTAAACTAGGTTGGATTAATAGTTATGTAGGAATGATTGTCCCTCATCTAGGCAATATTTTTGGCCTTTATTTATTGCGTCAATACATTGAAACAATTCCTGATTCACTTTTTGAAGCAGCAA
>JAHFUF010000117.1 GCA_023265235.1 Blastocatellia bacterium | reverse complement strand
TCCTGATAGGTTTGAGTGGAAACAACCTCCTTATGAGTATGTACACGACAAATTACCCATTGATGTAATTTTTGGTAGTGACAAAGTAAGGAAGCAAATTGAACTAGGAACATCTATTAGGAAAATTGAAGAGTCTTGGCAACAAGGCGTTGATGAGTTTGTTAAATTAAGAGAAAAATATCTAATCTATTAATAACTTGTCGCAGATTAAACAATTCGTTCATCTGGAGGAGCGATTTCTATTTCTTTAAATTCTATCCCTAGGTAAACTTCCTCTAGTAGCAAAGTAGCATCAATAGAAGGTAAATAAAGGCTTTCTGTTAAAGAATTTGCCTCTGTGTTTAGCCATTTATTGTCGTTTTGTTTAACAAATTGGGTAATATGTGGGCGATGTTGAGCAACTAGTAAGTATTCACAAAAACTAGGAATAGATTTGTAGTAACTAAACTTATCACCTCTATCAAAAGCTTCTGTAGAAGGTGAAAGTATTTCAATAACTAAACTAGGATTAAGTAATGTAGCCACTCCACCAATAGTTTCATATTCAGGCTTGCCACAAAGAGAAACTAGGTCAGGATAGCGATAAGGTGGCCAAGCAGGAATTTTCACCCTTTGGTCACTAATAAATACTTTACAAGATCGCTTTTTTAACTGTATTCCTAGTTCTCTAGCTATGTTAAATACGATTTCATTATGTTCAGGGCTAGCACCACTCATTAAGAAAATCTCCCCGTCCCAATATTCATACTTTTCTTCTGAATTTCGGTCAATTTCAAAATACTCTTCTAATGTGTAGCGATGTTTTAAGTTAACAGACATAGTTAATCCTTACCTATAAATTTTTATAGTGATTTAGTTATTAAATAGGTTACCTGGAACATAGCGTTCTCGTCCCATAAAGCGTTCTACATTGCTTTTTACACCACCAAAATCTTTTACATCATGAAAATCTATTGATTTACCAGAAGTTAGCAAAATTCTTAAGGCAGGTTTAGTAAGCAGGTAGTACCAAGAACGAATTTCTACACAACCAAGGATTTTCCCCATTTCTATTTCAACTGTTGCAGAGCTTTGAGTGGCTTTTACCGCAGGAAACCAAAAAATTCTATAGTTAGTAATAATTAATTTACCATTTTCCCACCAAGCACGCTGTGCTGGAGTGGTTAGAACTTGGAACTCCCCTGGCTGAAGGTCTAATTTTTGCTCTGCTTTACCAAACCATTTTGACATTAACTTGCCTCTTTATTTTGCCTTTATTCTCTTTATCCTATTAAGTAATTCCCTTAGCTTTACCCGCCAATACAAGACATTGTTCTTTCTGGTGCAACAAAATCAGGTTCATTAATTCGGTGCCCTAATTCTTTCTTTAGCACTGTAGTACTAATAAACTGACGTAGTTGTTCACGGCTAGCACCACTACGCAGGAAATCCCTTAGGTTATGTTCAGATAGTGAAAACAAACAGGTACGAATTTGACCATCTGCGGTTAAACGAATACGGCTACAAGCACCACAAAAAGGTTCTGTAACTGGTGCGATAATCCCTATTTCTCCTCCAGCACCATCAGCAAAAGTAAAACGCTTGGCTGTTTCGCTTTTATGATTAGCAATTAAAGGCTTAAGTGGGTATTTAGCGTTAATTTTTTCAAAAATTTCTTTACCAGAAACTACCATATCTCGATTCCACTCACCAGGCCCATCTAAAGGCATATATTCAATATAGCGAGCGATTAAACCTTTTTCACGAGCAAACCGAGCAAAATCAACTACTTCATTGTCATTAATATGTCTCATTACTACCATATTAACTTTTACTGGAGTGAGATTATATTTTTGAGCAGCTTCTATTCCTTCTAATACTCGCCCTAGTGCATTTACTTTAGTGAGTAACTCAAAAGCCTTTGGCATAAGTGAATCAATACTAATACTAATTCTTTTTAGCCCTGCTTTACTTAGTCTTTCAGCATATTCAGGTAAAAAGTAAGCATTAGTAGTTAAAGCAAGATCCTCTACCCCTGGAATACTATTTAAAGTACGAATAAAGTTAATTACACCACGTCTTAGCAGTGGCTCTCCACCAGTGACACGAAGTTTAGTAACCCCTAATGAAACAAAGGTTTCTGCTAAATAAGTTAATTCTTCATAGGAGAGGATTTCAGATTTATCTTTCCATTGCACACCCGTTTCAGGCATACAGTAGACACAACGAAAGTTACAACGGTCAGTAATAGAGATACGTAAGTCTTTAATTTGTCGCCCATAACTATCTGTTAAGGTTGGTTGGTATAGCGGTAACATAAAACCTTCTTTCTTTTATCTAATATTTCTAAGATTTGGATTACTTAAATATCAGATAGTAAATGCCCCATTTTTTCTTTTTTTGTCTTTAAGTAACCTCTTGCTGGTGCAACCATATCAAGGTCTATTTCTAAAGGTACACGTTCTGCAATAATACCAGCAGAATGTAGTGCAGCTAGCTTATCAGGATTATTAGACATTAGTTGCACTGAATTAACCCCTAAGAGTTTTAATATATCACTACATTGTTCATAATCACGAGCGTCTACTTCAAAGCCCAAGCGGAGGTTTGCTTCAACTGTATCAGCACCTTTGTCTTGTAGTGCATAGGCGCGAATTTTATTAATAATACCTATGCCTCGACCTTCCTGAGGGTGATAGATTATTACTCCTAATCCAGCATCTGCAACAGTTTGCATTGCTGCATATAATTGTCTACCACAATCACATTTTATTGAGTGAAAAACATCTCCTGTTAAACATTGCGAATGAATACGTACTAAAGTGGGTGTGTTTGTTTTTAGTTCACCTTTTACTAAAACAACAAATTCTTGGGTATCTATTTTGCTACGAATCCCTAAAATCCGAAACTCGCCTAGCTCTGTAGGAAGGTTGGCATTTGCCACTAATTCTACGCTAAGCTCCACAACCGACGAAATACTAGGATTATTCATCAAAATCTCCTAAAAACCATTTTTCTAATATTTAACTACTAAACATTAAGATCTTATCCAATGGTTTCTAATAAAAACATTAAACTATTAAAAATTCTATTGTTGGTCTGTGCTAGCGTCAAGCAGGTCTGCATAAGGAAAGTCTTTACGGCTTAAGGCAAATATCTTTAGTAACTTAAAGCAAATAATTTATTTATATTATTTTTTATAAAAAACCTTGCAAAGTTTTTTCAGATAGTCTATACCCATATTGCGACATAACTACTTTTAAGGATATAGTATTGCTCGTGGACAACGGCAATAAGACTCAACAACTCAGAATTAGCGGAATATTCGTCCCCAAGAAGCACCATGCAGCATTAATCTTCTTGGCGGGAGATAAATTGGGGACAGTCGTTCGTATCGATCGCCCCAAGTTGACTATTGGCCGCGATAGCGACGCAGTAGACCTCCCCCTAGATGATGATGTTTCATCACGGGTGCATGCTCAAATCTTTTCTGTAACAGTAGATAATGGGGACAAGCAATTTTGGATTTCTGATTTAGGTAGCACTAATGGCACATTGTTAAATGGTTTTTCTATTCCCCAACAAGAAAGCCGCTTACTCCAAGATGGCGATAAAATAAAAATTGGTCGCCAACTTTTTAAGTTTGCTATGCTAGATGATTTAGAGGTCGAATATCAAAAACGTGTTCATGAATTGATCGTTCACGATGACCTAACAGGGCTGCTAACGCGTAAGAGTTTTTCCTTAGAGTTAGACCGAGAACTGGTTCGTTCTCAAAGACATAGACACGAATTTTGTACCCTAATGATGGATATAGACTTTTTTAAGAAAGTTAATGACACTTATGGTCATTTAATTGGAAGTGAAGTGCTAAGGCATACAGCTAAAGTAATTCAACAAACCCTACGTGATTCTGATGTTTTGGCTCGTTATGGTGGCGAAGAGTTTATTGCAATACTACCTGAAACCCCTAAACCTAGGGGAGTTGAAGCAGCCGAAAGAGTAAGAGAAGCAATAGAAAAATATGATTTTCCTGCTTCAATTCATAACCCAGAAGCATATCTACATATCACTATTAGCATTGGGGTGTCAGAATTTCCTACTGATAGTGAAACATCTAATACCTTAATTGAAGGCGCAGACCTAGCACTTTATGAAGCAAAACAAACTGGTCGTAACCGTGTTTGTTTATTTACTAAGAAAGAATAGTTTATTTTACCTTATGACTTTATCTGCTAAAGACCGCCTAATAGTAGCACTAGATGTAGACAACCAAGAACACGCACTCTCCCTAGTCGATCAGTTAAAGCCTTTTGTTGGCTTGTTTAAGATTGGAAGTCAACTTTTTACTTCTGCTGGCCCAGGGCTAGTCTCTGAAGTTATCAGACGTGGCGCTAAGGTTTTTCTTGACCTAAAATATCATGATATTCCTAATACAGTGGCTAGTGCAGTAGTAGCAGCAATGCGGCTTGGTGTTTCTATTTGTAATGTGCATGCTTTAGGTGGGTTAGAGATGATGTGTCAAGTTAGAGAAGAATGTGAAAGAGTAGCAGCGCGTGAAAATTTAACTAAACCTATTTTACTAGCAGTAACTGTACTTACAAGCCATGATCAGGCTTCAATTAACAGTTTAGGGTTTAATGAACCATTAAACGAGCTAGTGGTAGGACTCGCTAAGCTAACAGCTAAAGCTGGGCTTGATGGTGTAGTTGCCTCAGCACATGAAATTGGTCTAGTAAGAACAGCCGTAAATAACTCTTTTATAGTTTTGACTCCAGGGCTGCGTCCTAGTTGGGCAGCTAATCAAGATCAAAAAAGGGTAATGACTCCAGAACAAGCTCTAATAAATGGAGCAGATTATTTAGTGATAGGTAGGCCAATTCTAGCTGATCCTTCACCTGCAAATGCTGCTCAAAAGGTGTTAGCCTCTTTGGAAAAGGCTGTTATTTCCTCTAAAGATTAATAACTTTTGCTAAATTACACTAGCAATTAGCAACCAACTATAAAAAAACCTCTACTAAATGTTATTGATTGTAAAGAGTTTCAGTAGCTTACTACATTCTAATTTTTCTCTAAATCTGAGGTTTTATAATGAAAAAATATTTTATAGTTTTGTTGGTTTTAGTTTTTACTTTTGGCCTACTACCTATCTATTTTGTTTCTGCAAATAACAAAGTTGAAGACGTAAAAAAAGCTAGTTCAGTAATACAAACAGGCGAAAAACTCAACTATGCGATAAAATGGAATGGTTTAACTGCGGCTAAAATGTCTTTACAGACAGACAAAACTACTAAAGACAACAAAACCTTTTATCGACTAGAACTAAAATTAGCAACTATTGGGCTAGCAAGAGATATTTTCCAAATGAATAATAGCTATACTGCCTTTGTTGACGCTACAACAGAGTTGCCTAGAATAGTAGAACGCAGTTTGTCACAAGGAACAAAAACTGAACAAAGTGCTTTAATCTACGATCAAGAAAAACACACTGTTACAATTGCAAATGAAAAACCTATTGATATTGTTCCTAATACTCATGACTTAAGTTCAATACTGTGGGCAATTCGCAGTGCTAGCTTAAAGCCTGAAGGAGAAAAAATTGCTATATTTAACAGTGGAGACAAAAAAACATTATTTTCGCAAATCGAGATAGGCAAACGAGAAGAAATTACTTTAGCAAAAAAGAATTCTTATGTACGTGAACTTGCTGTTAAGATACAAGACCAAGAAAAGGTATTCTCTGATAAGTATGTTATCAGGGTTTGGGTAACAGATGATGAGCGTAGGGTTCCAGTTTTAATTACTGCCCAGCCTTCTTTTGGAAAAATAAAAATAGAACTTCTTGATTCTGAATCAGAAGAAGACAATTATGAGAAATGACCCGTTTAATCATGGTAAAAAATAATAAAAAGCAAGCTGTTAGTCATACAGCTAATCAAGAAAATTTTCTGCCTAATGTAAACTTTGAGAAAAAATTTGCAAAGTTACTTGACCAATGTGTTAAATCTATTGCTAGTTATAGTGATTATACGCAAGTTACTGGTGTTTTATTTCAGTCACCTAATAATTTAGTAGTCACAAGTAGCAAGGTTTCTAACCAAACCAGGCTTTTATTAAAAAGCTTTCAGCTACCTTTAACAAAGTTTAAGAAGATCTGTCAACAAAGTACACCTCTTAAAATTGCGCATTTTGGCACTACCTACTATTTTTCTACTCAAGAAGGTTTAGCAAAAGAGTTTGACGACATTTTTTATACTTTGTCTGCTACAACAAACCCTATTACTAAGTATGACTATATAATTAACCCTTTATTAGGCAATAATAATACTCTTTTAGGGCTAATAATTGTCCCTTACCCTACTCCAGGGTTAATTCCTAAGGTTAACAGTATTTTACCAATTATTACTTTTGCTAATGAGTTTGTGAGTGCTTACCAAAAAATTTTGCTTAGTAACGAAACGTTACTCTTAAAACCTATACCTACTCAAGATTTGTTACAAGTAGATGAATACTTAGAAACTTTAGAAAAAACTCGCCAAGAGTTTGTAGCCATGCTAGTACATGATATTCGCTCACCCTTAACAGTAGTATTAGGAACATTAGATTTACTATTAATACAATCGCGTAAGAGAACAGATATTAAAATCACTCCTAATTTAAGTTCTCTTATTACTATTGCTCATGAGACTTGTAAGCAAATTATACATATGGTGACAGAGCTACTAGATCTTTCTCGTATGGAACATGCTCCTCTTCAACTAAATAAAACCTTTATTATTCCTCAAGAAATGATTACTAGCGTAGTAGAGGACTGTTACAACTCTGCTCTTGAAAAGCAGATTCGGTTAAACTTTGGTTGTAGTCCAGACTTAAAGCCTATTTTGGCTGATATAGAATATTTACAACGTGCCCTAGTTAACCTGCTTTCAAATGCGATTAAATATACTCCTGAAAATGGTGAAATTTGGTTTGAAGCTCGTGCTATAACAGATAATAACCATAAACCATTCTTATCATTTACTGTAATTGATTCTGGGCTTGGTATTTCTGAAGAAGAACAACCTTATATTTTTGATCCTTATTTTCAAGCCTCTAACCGTAAGGGTAAACTAGGAATTGGGCTAGGCTTAGCCATAGTAAAAAAAATCGCTTTAGCACACAATGGAAATGTTTCTGTTAAAAGCCAATTAGGTATTGGCTCTGCTTTTTCCTTGGCTATTCCAATAGAAAACAATAATTCTTAGCTAGTAAGTTTACTTCTATTTAGTTTCAATTTGTTTGAATTTGTTTGAATTTTTATCCACCAACAAAATAGTAACGAAAATCAAACTGTTTTTCCTGTTTCTCAATAAAAATAAGATGAAATAAAATGATAGGTATAAAGCTTATATCCTTTAGTTACTAAAGCCAGATATTTTTTCTTAGTTTTTAGAAAACAGTTGATTTAATAATTAAGTGCACTATAATTTCTACCTATGTTGAAATTAATAAGACAAGCGGGTAGTTGTAAGTAGCTAATGAGTGGAAGCTTCACACATAGATAAACCTTTTAACAACAGAAAAAATTAAATCAACAGCTAAATGTTAAAAGGTTTATAGAAAAAATTAAAACATATCTCAAAATCATGATGGACTATATAAAATATCGACTTAATAACGCCTAATCTTGTCTCTCCGTTTAGCTTAAGGTTTGTTTACTAGTCCTCACAACAAAACTTGAATTCCACTTATGTGAAAGGGGAATGGTGATGTTTCCAAAATAGATTGATATAGGAAACCCATCAAAACTTGAATCTCATGATAGACAATAATTTTATATCCTCTCAAAAACTGACACCAGATCCTCTATTAAATCTAGTGTTAAAAGGTAGTTATAGGATTGAAGAAAAAATAGGGCAAGGTGCAATGGGATCAATTTACCGAGCCACTCAATTACAAACTACTTATAGTGTTGCAGTTAAAATACTTCGTGCATCAGATATTTCTGTACAAGCTAAAGCACGATTTTTTAGAGAAGCAAAAGCACTTAGTAAATTAGACCACCCAAATATAATTAGTCTTTTTGATTTTGGTGCTACAGACAAAGACATCTGCTTTATGGTAATGGAATATGTTGCTGGTCTTACAATAGACCAAATAGTTCCAAAAGATAGTGGACTACCTGTTAAAGTAATTGTAGAAATTATGGAGAAAATTTGTTCTGGAATTGAAGCAGCGCATAGACAAAAAATAATTCATAGGGATCTTAAACCCTCTAACATATTTATAACCAATACTTCTGGTACAAATTCAGATGTCAAAATCCTAGATTTTGGTATTGCTAAGACTCTAGAAAATTTTAATGATGAAAACCCACACTCAACAAAAGAAGGTGTAGTTTTAGGAACCCCTAGTTATGTTTCTCCAGAACAAATCGATCAACTAAAAGATATTGATGGTAGAGCAGATATATATGCCTTAGGTGCAATTCTTTATTATATGTTTACTGGTAGTGCTCCTTATAAAGGGAAAACCTCAGAAATAATTAATAAACAAATTAGAGAACCTATTACCAATAAATCTGATAGGTTTAAGACCATTGAAGGACAAGTCTTTAGCCCTATACTTTCCAAAGCTATGAGTATTAATAGAGAAGACCGCTATCAAACGGTAACAGAATTCTTTAATGCTCTATACCAAGGATGTCTCCAAGCTAAACTATTAAAAGACTCTAACCTAAACCAACAAGTCCCTGTAACCAGCTTTTTGTCTGACAAAAATAGTGTTTCTAACACTAACTCAACAACAAACACCTCAAAACCAGATAGGATAAAGAATATGTCTTTTACAATAAGAAACAAAATTTTTATCGTTAGCATTTCTTTAATAGGGTTACTAGCAGTAGGAATAGTGGGATTGATATATTTAAGTACAGGAAATAGCTCTAACACTAATGGTACCAAGCAACAGCCCAACATAACAACACAAAACACAGTACAGCAAGGAGTAACAAATACAGAAATTCTAATGGGAATGAGTGCAGCATTTTCTGGATCAGCAAAAGAACTAGGTAGACAAATGAAACTGGGTATAGATACATATTTTAATGAAGTAAACGATAATGGGGGCATTAATGGTAGAAAACTAAACCTAGTAAGCCTAGATGATGGTTATGAACCTAATCGAGCATTAGACTCAATGAAAGATCTAGTAGAAAATAGAAAAGTATTTGGGGTAATTGGAAATGTTGGAACACCAACAGCAGAAGTTACTGTACCTTATTCTGTAGAAAAGAAAGCATTGTTTTTTGGTGCTTTTACTGGAGCCAATTTATTACGCAAAGACCCTCCTGATAAATATGTATTTAATTATCGTGCTAGTTATAGTGAAGAAACTGCGTATATTGTTGAATATTTAGTAGATATTAAAAAACTTCGCCCATCAGAAATTGCAGTATTTGCCCAAAATGATAGTTATGGAGATGCTGGGTTTTCTGGTGTAGTCAAAGCAATGCAAAAATATAAATATAGCAAGTCTCAAATACTAAGGGTTGGTTACAACAGAAACACCCTAGAGATAGAAGAGGCAGTAAATACTGTATTAAAAAATAAATCTAGGTTAAAAGCAGTTGTAATGGTTTGTACTTATAAACCAGGTGCTAAATTTATCCAACAATTGAAAGACCAAAACTTAAATTTAATTTTTACTAACGTTTCGTTTGTTGGTAGTAACGCATTAGCCGAAGAATTAGCTGGATTAGGAGCAAAATACGCTACTGGAATAATTGTTACACAAGTAGTTCCACATTATGAATCAAATGCTGCGACAATAATAAACTACAGAGAACAATTAAAGAAACATTTTCCAAGTGAAGAACCAGGATTTGTTTCTTTAGAAGGGTATTTATCAGCAAAAGTTTTTTGCGAAGCAGTAAGTAGAACTGGTAAGAATCTTACTACTGATAGCCTTATTAATAGCTTAGAATCCATTCGTGATCTTGATATAGGTATTGGTAGCATAATTAACTATGGCCCTTCTGAACATCAAGGTTCTCACAAAATTTGGGCTACAGTTTTAGACGAGAAAGGTAAATACAAAGACCTTGATAATAGTTAATTATCAAGGTCTGGTATAAACACTAGAGATTAAACTTAGACTTCTATCATAGTACCATTGAGGTTCCAGCCAATTGCCCGTACATCTTTATTATGTGGTTCGACTTGAAAACGATCTGATAATTTCCAAAGATTGGTAATAGGTAATTTCACCTTTTCATCAATAGTACGTTTAAGAAAACGTGCTCCATAAGTCTGACT
>JAHFUF010000713.1 GCA_023265235.1 Blastocatellia bacterium | reverse complement strand
AAATACGCCATCCTAATGCTATTGCTGTAATGGATTTTGGAGTTACTCCCGATGGACTAGTTTATGTAGTAATGGAATTTTTACTAGGCAAAACTCTTAGACAAAAAATTAAAGAAAATCGCTATCCTAGCCTGCTAGAAGTTAACGAAATTATGCTACAGATTTGTGCAGCAGTATCAGTAGCCCATAAACACAAAATAATTCATCGTGACCTAAAACCAGAAAACATTTTTGTCAATCGCACAGGTGACCAAGAAGTAATTAAAGTACTAGATTTTGGTATTGCCAAATTCAAAGATATTGCGGCTGAAGAACACGCTCTACAGTTAACCCGCCAAGGTGTAGTTATTGGTACACCTTACTATATGTCCCCTGAACAATGCTATGGAAAGGAAGTAGATGCACGGTCAGATATTTATTCACTAGGCATTATGCTTTATGAACTACTAGCAGGCAGGCTACCTTTTTTAGGTCAATCACACACAGCAATAGCAGTAAAACAAGCCCATGAAATGCCTAGACCTATTTATGAAATTCGTCCTAATATTCCATCTGTACTTAATGCTGTAGTAATGCGCGCTTTAGAAAAATCTCCTAATAGCCGCACTGCCTCAATAGAAGTGTTTGTCCAAGAACTAACAGCAGCAATGAAAGCTATATCAGAAAAAGAGTTTATGAAAGTTTTCTCAGAAGCAAGCGAACAGGATTTAGAAGCAGCTATTTTACTTACCTCAGATCCAAGCAAGATAGTTTTAACTGACAATGATAAACGAGCTAAAATTTCTATAAATAGTAATACTTCAAAAAAACCAACTGTTGGTTATAGTAATAATCCTAATGTTCTAGGCTTATTACCCACTATTAATACATCTATACAAGAAGCAAATCTAAATGGTACAGAATCAACTCCAAACCAAGTTAATTTAGAACAACTAGATTCAATAATGGCAGAGCATTCAGTAGCTTTATCAGAAACAACGATAATAAATTACCGTGAAACTTTTACCAATATTTCTAGGGAGACTTATATGCTCCTACAAATAATCCTAGGTGACTTAGATAGCAGTAAAGTAATTGACGATATTTTCTTAAACGAACTTAAAACCGCTGTAGATCAATTACGTTCTAGTATTTATCAGATACAAAAAATTAAAACTTAGCCCCTACATGTTTTACTGCAACATACAGTACCCATATAATATTACTTAAGAGCGAAAAAGCCTTGACATTTTTAAGAGAGAATTCTATATTTTGCTGCCTAAAATCTATTGGGGGATCGTTCAATGGTAGGACATCAGTCTCTGAATCTGACTATTGGGGTTCGACTCCCTATCCCCCAGTCCTTTAGATTCAATAAGCTACAGCCAAATCAATAAGTCTAATTTTAGCCAAGCCAAAGTCTAAGCCCAAAGTAGATTTATTTTGTAAAGCCAACACTCCAAACCACATATGACAAAAGCAAACCTCAAAACCCCATCAAAAGGTGGTCTTTATAGTTTATGGGAAATCCTCTTTCTGTACTATTTAGCCATGTTATAATGTGGCCTAGTTTAATTACTTATCCTAAAGGCACGCTTATGACCACAGAAGAAATACTCCAATTACTATTAGTCGAAATGAAAGAAATGCGTGGCGATATCAAAGAAATGCGTGGCGATATCAAAGAACTACGTTCTGATGTAAACAGGCTTGAAACCAACGTTGATAATATCCAAAGCACTCAAGACAATATGCGTCTTGGAATAAAGAACCTTCGCGCCATAGTTGACGAGTTTAGAGCGGAAACAAACCAACGGTTTAACCGTTTAGAAGGTGAATTTAAGGGTTATAGACGCTCTACTCAAGGCGCAATATCTGATATACAGCTACGTCAGGAAAACATTGAAGAAGATGTAAAGCAACTCAAAGACAGGTTGGATAAGGCAAGCTAAGCAAATAGTCCGCTCACCTGACAAGCTTCAATTTGGGCTATACTGTTCATTTTCTTATAATAATCTCTATTATCTATTCTTTTAGGTTTATAAAACATTACTAGAGTTTTTCTAAATTATGCTTAAAGCTTTTATGACAGAAGAAATTGTTAACCTGCTTCGCGCTTTGCTTGCGGCTAGTACTATTTTAATTGCTTTTAATGCCATCAATCAAAGCACATCTATTGGATTAGCCTAATCGAGTAATCAGTATAATTTGCTATTAAACTTATAGACTATTTAGGTAAAAAATCCATTTCTCTAAATATTTCTAGTAATGAGCATTTTGGAGAAGGCAGAGGCGTATGCCCCATATTTTCCAATATCTTTACCTTTTTTACCTTTGCATTTGACAGTTGACTAACCATAAACTCTGCTTCTAAAACAGAGTTTTGTAGGCGATCTTGGCGAGCAGCAAGAAAAAGTGTTGGCGTAGTAATTTCGCTTAATTTGTCTCGAACGTCATAACCTCTAATTAAATCCATTCTTCTTGCTATAGCTAACTTAGGAACTTTTGTGGTTATAGAGATAAACCTTTCTCGTTCTTCAACTGCCATATCCTCTGCTAGTAAGCCTAAATGCACTGCTGCCACTCGGCTTAGCTGAATAAACTTATAAGGGGTAAATGCTAGTAATAATCTTCCTGTGATAAAAAGCGTTCGATTACGAAAATAAGGAAAAGAGTTAACAATCACTAGCTTTTCTAGCAATTTAGGATAGGCTAAAGCAAATTGAAGCGATATTGTTCCGCCAAAAGACTCACCACATAAAGTGACAGTGCCTTTATCTAATTTTGTAATTAAATCTGCAAGGTCTTGAATTAAATCTTTATAGGTAAAATCGCCTGAATCACGTAAAGAGCAAATAACCACCATAAAATGCTTCGCCAATTCCTTTTCTTGGCGATAAAAAAGCTCACCTGTACCATCAAGTCCTGGGACAAATATTAAAACTCGGCCACTACCAGAAATTCGATATTGCATATAAACTCTGCTTTATATTACGTAATATTATGCTAGGCTAAAGTGATAAAATCCTCTAATATAGTTTGGACAGATTGTTCATTAAAGCGTCGACTGTCATTTTCATAAACCCAACTAACAGCATCTTTAATTTTTAGTTTTTCCTCAACTGCTGCCGCGCTTAAAATCAAAAATAGCCTTGCTACAAGTTCAGGGTGTT
>JAHFUF010000116.1 GCA_023265235.1 Blastocatellia bacterium | reverse complement strand
TGAAATAGATTCTGGATTTGCTGGTCGCCAACCAATATAGTAAAAACAGAAGCTTAGCTAAATAGCTAAAACTTCTGTTTCCAAAACAAGCTGTCAACAAAATAAATAATTAAAGGTGCTAATTGTTTATTGGAGCACTAGTAATATCTGCATCATCAGTAGCAGCCGATGAAGCACGCAAAACGCCTGTTTGATCGATAAAGAAAGTTTTATCGCCAGATTGACTAGCTCCAGTGCGCACTAAAGGTTGTCCTGTTGCAGTGTAAGTTTTTTGATCTGGTTGATTATCTGGAATAATTACAAATACATAGCCATTTTTAGGTCGTGATGTTGGTGGGGCCAAACCTCCTTTGGAGGTACTAGTAGGAATTGGATTACAAGCTGCAGCAACGGCTGAATCTATATACTCTTCAACAAACAATTCGTTTTCACTACCAAAAGACCCGTTTCCTACTCCTGCTGAATAACTAGCCTGGGTTTGGTGTATAGTTCTTAGTGCTGATAAAGCAGAAGAAGTATTAGCAGCACGCTTTGCGCTAAATATATAAAGCACAGAAAGAGATGCCAAAATGCCTATTATTACAATTACAATCAATAGCTCAACCAGACTAAATCCGGCATTAGCAGACATTCTAGCTTTATTGTGTTGGGGTTTAGTTTTCTTCATGGTCTCATCCTATATTTTAATTTGACTTGATAAGGGCTATTCTAAAAACTCAATAAGTCAGTTAGTTTTTATTTTAATTAATTGATAAACAAAGCTATTATTTAGCTGGATATTGTTTTGACTAACGAATTAAGCAAACTATATACCAAAGCGTGTAATTTTTATCAAAAACTACACAGCTAATGAAAGCTTAATAAAGTCTTAACTTAATCTTAACAAGTTAAGACCATTAATCCAGAATCTTAAAAAGGTTTCCATTTTTTGTCATTTGTATATTTTATTTAGTAACAAAATATGTCATCACTAGATGTTATAAAAAACCTTCTAACCCATTTCCTAAAGAGAAAAAACCTTCTATTAAGCATTATTTTATTAGGTTTATTTCTAGCTAGTTTAACTTATTTTTATTTACGACAAATAGATTCAACTATAAACCTAGAAACAGCTAAACAAATTGCTGCTTCTAGGGTAGAGGCCACAGTAAAAGTCTTAGTGCCAATAACATTAAGTGGGATAAAATTATCAGTTGAAGCCTCACAACCTAAAGCAATGTGCGAGTATAACGATACTTACTATGTTGCTACAGCCGGTGGACTACTAGCATTAAATAAAGAAGGTAAACTAGTTAATCATTACACCATTTTAGATGGATTGCCTAGCCTTAACCTATTTTGCTTAAGTGTTTTTCAAGGACAGCTTTATATTGGGACTGATAATGGCTTGGTGTCTTTTAATGGTAAAGACTTTACTCATTACCAGATACAAAAACCAGTGATTAGACAAATCAGTGTTTTACTTTCAACAAATCAAAGCCTACTTGTTGGGAGCTTTGATGGAGGATTGCTAAGCTTTGATGGTTTGAAGTTTACTCATAGAGATCAGGACATAAAACCAATTCCACAAATCACAGCTTTACTTGAGCATGAAGGAAGGCTTTATGTAGGGACTTATGCATCAGGGTTATATGTTTGGCAAGAAAGCCGTTGGCAACAGCTTAACAAAGAACAAGGGCTACCAGCTAATCGTGTCACAGCTTTAATGGCGGATAAACGAGGGACAATTATTGCTACAGACTTTGGAGTAATATTACGAACTACAAACGGAGAGGTTGAACAGATTACTACTAAGGCTAATATCATCTCTTTGGTAGACTTTAGAGAAAATCTTTTTGGTGGGTTACTAACAGGAGGACTAGTAGAGCTTTCTAATAAAACTGCTAATAAAACTGCTAATAACACTACTTCTATAAAAGTATTAGACAGTAACCTAGATGAAGCTTGGAAGGGAAACACAGTTCTTTGGACAGACAAACAAGGAGTGCTTTTCGCGCTTACTCGCAAAGGTATTTTGCGTGAGAAAGCAAATCAAACAGGGTTGGAATTTGAGCCTTTTGGTGCTACTCCACCACTAGCACCATTAACAGCCGCTCATATTAGCTCAATGGCTTTTGACGAACGTGGACGGTTATGGATAGGTTATTTTGATCGTGGGGTTGATATTTTTGATCCTGTCAATATGCAGTTAGTTACTCATTTAGAAGATGAAATTATCAGAGAAATTAATTTTATTTCCTTAGACCAAAGTATCCCTAGGATGTTGGTTGCTACTTCATCAGGGCTAGCGATTTTTGATAGCCAGTTGCAATATAGAGTTTTAGGCGAGCGTGATGGGCTTAACTCTAATGCTGTTGCTCATGTATCAATTCTTCCGGGTATTACCTTAGCTGATTCACAGTTAGCCGTTGCTACAGGTAAAGGGTTAACACTACTAAAAGGCACTAGTGCTCGTAGTCCAATTTCTTTACCTAATAATTACCTTTACACTACAGCTACTATTAATAATCATTTGTTTGTAGGGAGTTTGGGAGGGCTTATAGAAATGGAAGGGCTGCGTGTAGTTCGTAGTTTCATGATCTCTAATTCTAAGCTTTCTCATAACTGGATAAATGCTTTGTTAGCTATTGATGGTACTCTTTATATAGGAACAAATGGTGGCGGTGTAGATGCTTTAACGCCTTCAGGAGAGTTAATAAATTTTTTCCCAGAAATTGGCAAATTTGATGTTAACCCTAATGCAATGTGTCAAGATGAGGAATATTTGTATGTTGGCACTCTAGACCAAGGTGTTTTTTTGCTTGACTTAAAAAGTAAAATTTGGCGAAAGTATGCTCAAATACTACCATCAACAAATGTTACAGCGATTCTTAGCAATAAAGGATATGTTTATTTTGCTACTACCAATGGACTACTAAGAATTGAGAGAAAAATAGCTTTTGGTAATTAAGCTTTTAATGCCCTGTTAGGGGCATTTGACAATAGCCCAGTGATTTATCTCTGGGCGTTAATTTAATATACAAACAAGCCATTTTATAATAAAAAATTTGGATCATCTTCATAAGCTGATCCAATATGACACAAATGATTTAGGGTTTCTGCAAATAAATAGTAAATAGACTTAAGACGTTCTAGGTCTTTTATTTCACCTAAAACTTGAAACTTAATTTGATCAACTCCTTCAGGAAAGCTTTTAGCAAAAAAACCTTCGTCGTCTACTACTTCAAAATGTATGTTAGGGTTTTCTTGAATTAACTGGCGAATTCGTAGGTTTCTAAATAGATCTTTAACCTTTTCCTCATAATTACCTTGGATTATATAGTTTTTGTCAAATTCTGGATCAATGGCTATATCCTTGCCGCTTAAGTAGCTTTGTGTACCAAACATTGGTTTAAGGTCATCTAGATGTGGGCTACCTACCTCGATATCTTGCACACCAAAAACCTTTCCTAATTTGCTAAAGAAGCCAGCTTCATAAATGGCAAATCTAAAACCATCTTTGTTTATATAAGGTGCGCGCATTCGTGTATACCAGATTTTTCCATCTGGACTGTAGAGATCTAAAACTAATGTCCAATGGTTTACTTTTGCTTCTACTCTACTATGCTGTAAAAAACCGCTTTCAACAAATTTAGCACCAACTTCCTTGCTAAATTGTTGCCAAATTTCATCTCGGCTTGGGCCAAAAATCTTTCTTAAAACTCCCATTTTTTTTCTCCTAATTAATCACTAGTACTAATCATTGTACTTACGTTTGTGATTAAGTTGTATTATTAATATATTTTTCGCTAAAAATTAAGATTTTACTCTTGCGCATAGAAGTGCAAGTGTATTATTTTATCTATAGAGAAACAATTCTTTTCAAATAGACTATATCAGCACAAAATTTATTTTTCTGTTTGTAAATTTGAGAGTGTGGAGGATTCATGGCACTTAAAGGACAGCTACCTGATCTATCTGTTACAGATCTTATTATGATTCACTGTTTTGGGCGTGCTCGTGCTTGTGTCAAGCTAACTAATAGTAGTACTAAAGCGGAAATATATTTTGATAATGGTAATATAACTGATGCACGCTGTGAAGCTACTAATGGGTTAGACGCTCTCTACCAAGCACTTTCCCTAAAAGAAGGAAGGTATCAAGTAGAGCTTAATGTTACTTCTCTAGAGCACACCATACAAACCCCTTGGAAAGAAATTCTTAAAGAGTGGAGTCATTGCTAAAAAATAAAATAGAATGTCTTTGTTGGAACTGCTTACTAATCAACCACAGGCTATAACTGTTTCCGAACTAACTGCGCAAATTAAAGATCGGTTGGAAACAGAGTTTTATGATGTCCTAATATCAGGAGAGGTTTCAAATTTTAAAGCGCATAGTTCTGGACATTGGTATTTCACATTAAAAGATGAATTTTCCCAAATACGATGTGCTGTGTTTCGCCAGCAAAACACCTATATTCGTCCTCGCCCAACAGATGGTCTAAAAGTAAGGTTAAGAGCTAGGGTTTCTATCTATGAAAGTCGTGGAGATTACCAATTAATTGTTAGTAGCATTGAGTCCATTGGTAAAGGTGATTTACAAAAAGCTTTTGAAAAACTCCAAGCTCGTCTTTTAGCAGAAGGTTTATTTGAGCAAGCGCACAAAAAGCCATTACCTAAATTTCCTCTATTGATAGGGGTAATAACTAGTCATACAGGGGCAGCAATACAAGATATTTTACAAGTGCTTTATAGGCGTAATAAATCTATTAATGTTTTGATTTATTCAGCAAAAGTTCAAGGAGAAGGAGCCGCCGCAGAAATTGCTGAAGGAATAAGCTATTTTAATAATCGTCAGGATGTAGATGTATTAATTGTTGGTCGTGGTGGCGGGTCAATAGAAGACCTTTGGCCTTTTAATGAAGAAGTAGTGGCTAGAGCTATTTTTGCTTCTCGCATACCAATTATATCTGCTGTAGGCCATGAAATAGACTTTACCATTGCTGACTTTGTTGCAGATCATCGCGCTCCTACCCCCTCAGTTGCAGCAGAAATTGTTGCTGCTCGCCAAGATGAACTTATAGAACTAATCAACTACTATAAAGAAACCTTAACTCAGTCATTTGGCTATTTACTCTTAAGTCAACGTAATCATTTAGCTAATCTTCGTACTAGGCCAGGGTTTGAGAGCTTACCTAAAGGGATAAATCAGCAAAAACAGAAATTAACAAACCTAACACATAGACTAGAAATAGCCTTTTACTCTGAACTAAAAAAACAAAAAGAACAGATTACAGACCTTTCTCTGCGTTTGGCCACACGCGAGCTAAAAAGTAATATCCTAAAGTCGCGTAACCAGTTACAAAAAATAGAAACGCAACTAGAAACTAGCTTAAGAAAACAACTGCAACAAATGACAGATAGGTTTCATTCTTTGGTTAGCACCTTAGACGCTCTTAGCCCATTAGCTGTATTATCAAGAGGGTACGCCTTGGTTTGGACATCTGATAATAGTTTAGTAAAACGTCCAACACAGGTTGCACCCGGAGATAAGGTTCGTGTACAACTATCTGAAGGGGAAATGATTTGTATTAAAGACCTGGAGTAAAACTTAATTACTGAGGAAAACAAACATATGACTATTGGTAAGCAACGTCAAAAACCTGTTACACCAGAAACTATTAACCGTATTATTTGGGCTGGAGCAGAAACCATCGCTCTTAGTACTGCTGTTCATTTTGATCTTTTTACTCATATTGCTAGTGGAAAAAATACTGCTCGGGAATTAGCTAGAACAACTGAATGTTCAGCTAATGCAATAGAGCGTTTACTAAATGTATTAGTTGGGTTGGAGTTACTCAATAAAGAAAATAAAATTTATACTTTAACCCCTGAATCAGATACATTTTTGGTTCGTGATAGAGTTGCTTACCTAGGTGATATGACAAGACATAGTTTAGACATACTTGATGGATGGAAAACCTTACCCAAAAGTATAGAAACAGGAAAATCCTCATTTCAATTTGATACAGAAAAACAAGGCGAAGAATTTTTTAGAGGTTTAGTAAAAGCTCTCTTTTCACCTAACTTTGCTGCTTCATCGGCAGCAGCAACAGTTTTTAAGAAAAAGAAAAAAAATATTGAAAAGATCTTAGATGTTGCCGCAGGATCAGCCGCTTGGAGCCTAGGCTTTGCTACACAATATCCAGAAGCAAGTGTAGTAGCTTTAGATTTTCCAGGTGTACTTGGTGTTACACGTCAATATGTTCAACAATTAGGTGCAGAATCTCAATATGATTATCTTGGAGGAGACTTAAACGCTCTGTCTTTTGGTAAAAACTGCTACGATCTAGTAATACTAGGACATATTTGTCATAGTGAGGGAGAACGACGAGCACGTAAATTAATTAAAAAATCGGCTCAAGCTCTACGAGATGGTGGAACCTTACTAATAGCTGAAGTGCTTCCAAATGAAGATCTTAGCTCACCATTATTAGCAATGCTTTTTTCTCTTAATATGTTAGTTTTTACTAGCGAAGGAGATGTTTTTCCTGCTTCCCAATATCAAAAATGGATGGCAGAAGTTGGATTAAAAGACTTTGAAGTTTTAGATAAAACCCCATCACCTTTTCCTTTGTTACTCGCAACTAAGTAAATATTTTCTTAAACCTTAGGGAGAGCTATGAAAAAGTTTATAACTATAGTCTGTTTATCTTTAACCTTATCACTAGCCCTACATGTTTTTGCTCAAGAAAAAGATCCTACTATAAAAGACACAGAGAAGGTTGTTAAGAGTGACACTGATAAAATTGATCCTACAAAGCACGCCAAAGAATTAATGTTAATGGCACGGAAAGCTAAAAGCGAGAAACCACTTAGTGAAGTCAAAGACATTAAAATTACTAGCATTGTTGAGCTTGTTTTTTCAGGAAATAATTTTGAGGTTTCTAATGAAACTACAATAAAATTTCCTAATAAATCTTTGACAATTATTAATGGCCCTTTTGGTGAGATTAAGAATTCTTATGATGGAAATATTGCTTGGGCAGTAACTCCCGGAGGCACACAAGAAATGGTAGGGGATAATGCAGTAGAGTTTGAAAATGCTTTAGCTGGAGATCTTTTGTCTATCCTTAAAAATTTTGACCAGGAAAACCACAAAGTTACATTTCTTGAGGAGGTTTGTTTTGAAGGGCAAATGATTAATATAGTTTTGTTTACTACTAATACAGGGCATGAAATCAAACTTTATCTTGATCCAAAAACTAATATGATTAAGGGTAAGTCTTTTCAATCCAAAGCTGCAGGTTTAACTGTTGTTAATGAAGAGATTTATTCTGACTTCCAAAAATTTGAAGGTGTTCAAATTCCTATGAGGCGGGTAATAAAACGTAATGGTCAGCCATTTGCTAATGTTGAAATAAAAGAAGTTAAAATAAATTCTGGCATAGATGATAAAATTTTTGTTAAGCCACAGTAAATTGTAAGTTATGGAAATAACAAACACCGTTGTAATGTTGACTGGTGGTGCTCGCATTGGCCAAGAAGTTGCCCTATCTTTAGCTAAAGAAGGCGCGTCAGGTTTTTTGTTAACCTACCTTAACTCTCAAAGCGTAATGGAAGCATTAGCCGCACAATTAATAGACTTAGGTGCAAAAACCCTTGTTCAAAAAGTAAACACTGTAATAGAAACAGAAGTAAATCAAGCTGTAGATTTAGCCATTGCTCATTTTGGTCGAATTGATATTTTGGTTAACATGGCTTCAACCTATATTGCACGCAAGGCAGAAAGCCTTAAACTTGCTGATTGGCTTGATGATTATAATAATAATGCTACTAATACATTTCTTTGTATGAATAAAGTTGCACCAATAATGCGTAAACAAGGCCAAGGGCGCATTATTAATTTTGTTGATTGGACAGCCGCAAGTCGTCGTACAGAATATCCTGGCTATGATGCCTATTATGCTGCTAAACAAGCTGTAATAGGTTTAACAGAGGCATTTGCTTTAGAATATGCTCCAGAAGTACTAATTAATAGCATTGCTCCTGGCCCAATTATCCCTCCAGTAAGTTTATCTCCAGAGCTTGTCTTACAGGCCGCAGCTAAAACCCCATTAAAACGTTGGGGAGGCTCAGTAGAAATTGCAAAGGCAGTAGAATTTTTTATTCGCACTAACTTTGTTACTGGCGAATGTCTACGAGTAGATGGTGGTAGACATTTGGTGTAATTAAATATTTCTTTGTAGGGGCAGACCTATGTGTCTGCCTTCTTTCTTTAATTATAAGAAGGGCGAACAGTTCGCCCCTACATATCGTTCTGTTGAAACGGATTAGGCTTTTCCACCACGAGAAATAAATGTATGTGTCCTGGTATCTACCTTAACTATTTCTCCTATTTCAATATAGGGGGGAACTTGGATTTGTATACCTGTTTCTAATGTAGCTGGTTTGGTTTGCGCAGAGGCTGTAGCCCCTTTTAAGGCTGGTTCTGTTTGTGTAACTTCAAGTTCAATAGAAATAGGAAATTCTATTCCAATTGCTTCACCATTATAAATTTGAATTCTTATATCTAATCCATCTTTAAGAAAATAAACCCCATCTCCAATGATTTCTTCGCTTAAGTTAAACTGTTCATAAGTACTTAAGTCCATAAAAACTAGGCTTTCACCTTCACGATAAAGAAATTGCCCAGGGTTAGTCTCAAAGTTTGGCTCATCTACCTTATCACCAGCACGAAAGGTTTTTTCTAAAGTTTGCTTATTAAGCATATTTCTTAGCTTGACTTTTACTAACATATTACCCCCACGTGCTGATGGGGTTTGGTGCGATACATCTACAATTAAATAAGGGGCTTTTTCTAGTTCAATTAACATGCCTTTTTTAAGTTCTGCTGAGGTAAACAAAATAATTCTCCTATATGAATACTGATTTTGATTTGCGATTTTAGATTGATTAGAAAAAATTTCAAACCTAAAAAACCCAGCACTTTCTTAGTACTGGGCTAGACTCTCTATACTTTAAGCTTACGTGATTTTATATATTTATTTGATTTGTTTAAGTTTTTCTAATTCTTTTTTTACTACTTCTGTATAAGGGTTTTCTTTGGTGTTTTCTTTTAGAAAGGTTTCTAGCTGGTTAATTGCTTCTGTTTTATGTGAAGAACGCTTATAAATTTCTGCTAGATAAAGCCGAGAAAGCGGTATTTTGTTTGCAGCCATACCAATAGTAGTTTCAAATTCCATCTGTGCTTGAATAAAATCATTAAGCTCAAAAGAAGCCACTCCTAACTCAAAGTGAGCAAGTGGATTACGGAAATCCAGTTCAATTGCTTTACTTAATTGCTCTTTTGCTTCAGCAAATTTCTTTTTTTCATTCAAAATAATTCCCATATTAAGGTGGGTTAAAGAGGAGTTAGAGTTTAGTTTTATGGCTGTTTCTAGATATTGTACAGCTTCGTCATAACGAGAAAGCTTCATATATTCAACTGCTAAGTTATTGATTGCATTTAAGTATGTAGGGTAATATTTAATCGCATCCTGAAAGGCTTTAATTGCATCTTCAGATTTTCCTTGCTCAGATTTGCTAATGCCTTTTTCAAAAGCTTTTCGAGCATCTTTAGGGATTTCTACTTCCGTTACACTCGCAGTTCCAGGAGCCGCCAAAGTCCCAGGAGCAGTTATTTCTCCTGCCATTCTTATTTTTGTCTTCATTAATACGTTTACTTGTTTAAGTAATGAAAAAGATCCTCTTAAGGAAACACGTTCAGTATAGTTTTCTAGTACTTTTTCATTGTCTGCTGTAACTGTAACAATATATTCACCATTTTGTAATTGGTTAAACTCTGTGCGAGTATCACGAATCAAAGTTTTTGTTAATAATGGTAAGCCTGTACGTTCAGAATCTAACTTAACTTCTATTAATTGAGGCGAAGAAATACCATCAGGCAAAATAACATTAACAGTTAAACGATGAAAAACAGTGCGCTGTTGGGCTGTAGAAGGAATAACAGTAAAAGTTAAAACTAAAAAGAGACTAAAAAAGATTTGTAGTAATACTTTTATCATACTTCACCTCTAAAATTAGAGTAATTACTTGAAACGAAATAGTATTAACTAAACTAGTTGTTGTTGAACAAAGTTATTTTTTGTTTTGATCACAAGTTAAAGTGCAGGTAATTATCTGCCAAGTATAATCCAATTTTTATGATTAAGCGAGTGCTAGAGATTTTCTTAGGAAAACTTTTTCCTGTCTATTAATTATATAATTATAAAATCGCACCATCGCAGAAAGAACAATTTTGCATACAAAAGTTATTAAGTTATTATTAATTATTTAGTAATTAGCACATTTTCTAAA
>JAHFUF010000115.1 GCA_023265235.1 Blastocatellia bacterium | reverse complement strand
CAGAAGGCAAAGTTGATATTGCAGTAGGAACTCACCGTATTTTGTCAAAAGACATTGAGTTTAAGTCCCTAGGTTTAGTGATAGTTGACGAAGAGCAGCGTTTTGGCGTTGCACACAAAGAAAAGCTTAAGCAAATGCGCCGCCGCGTTGATGTTTTAACAATGTCTGCTACTCCAATTCCTCGTACATTAAATATGTCTCTAGCAGGCTTGCGGGATATGTCTGTAATTGAAACTCCCCCATCAGACCGTTTAGCTGTACAAACTCACGTAGTACAATTTAACGAAGGAGTCATTTGTAGTGCGATAGAAATGGAGCTTCAGCGCAATGGACAAGTTTTCTTTGTTCATAACCGCGTAGAAACCATTTATTCTATTGCTGATTTAATTAAAAAGCTTGTTCCTAAAGCTAGAATTGGTGTTGGACATGGGCAATTAAATGAAACTGCTCTAGAAGATGTGATGATGAAATTTATCCAACACGAAACAGATGTGCTAGTAGCGACTACAATTATTGAAAACGGTATCGATATTCCTTTAGCAAATACTATGATTATTGACCATGCAGACCACTATGGTTTATCGCAACTCTATCAACTGCGTGGCCGAGTTGGTCGTTCTAGTCGTCGTGCTTACGCTTACTTGCTAATTCCATCAGAACAAACCTTAACTCCAATTGCTCGAAGGCGTTTAGCTGCAATTCGTGAATTTTCTGATCTAGGCTCAGGGTTTCGCATTGCTGCACTAGATTTAGAACTTCGTGGAGCAGGAAACCTACTTGGAGGTCAGCAATCTGGTCATATTGATTCAATAGGGTTTGATCTTTATTGTCAAATGCTTGAGCGAACTGTTCATGAGCTAAGAGGTGAGCCTATTGAAGATGAGACTACTGTAACAATTAACCTTAATATAGACATTCGTATTCCAGAAGATTATATTTCTGATATGGGACAAAGACTACGTACTTACAAACGTATTTCTTCTGCTAGTAATGACGCTGAGCGTCGTAGTATTGCTGATGAGTTAGCAGATCGTTATGGTCGTCGTCCTAATGCTGTAGAAAACCTGTTTTATTATTCCAGTCTGCGATATGTTGCAAATAGTTTGGGAATAATTTCAATTGATCGTGAACAAAAACACCTAAGTATTAAGTGGAAAGAAAAGGCTAAAATAGATCCAAACAAACTTATTGAGTTTGTTTCATCAAACAAAGACGCAAGTTTTTCACCATCAGGCATACTAAAGGTTAGGCTTGCAGGCGAGTTAAGTGATGAAGGGATTTTTTTGACAATCGAAAATCTCTTGCGCAAATTTGCCAAGCCAACATAAACTAACAGCTTATTAAAAATAAGCATCAAATTAACTTAAAATCAAATCAAAATTCTAGAGTTTAACCCTATAGGATTTAATTTACTGTCTATTTCTGATTATTTATGGAGTTTAGAAATATGAAACTTAATCGGATCTGGTTTACTGCAATATTAATAGCATTGTTTACCTTTCCAATTTTTGCCCAAGAACCTCAATTAGTTGATGAAACTGTTGCGCGTGTTAATACAGACATTATTACTCGGTCTAGCTTGATTAAAGCTCAGGAAGCTTACAAAAGAGAGCTTTTAGAGAAAAATAACAATGATGTAGCAAAAGCTGAAGAAGAATATAAGCAAAACTCAGATAAAGTCTTGGACATTTTAATCGAAGACAAATTAATTAGCCAACGTGCAACAGAACTAGCTCTTGACGTAGAAGCCGAAGTTAACCAAGCATTTGTTAGGCTTTCTCAACAATTTAATCCCCCTGCGTCATTAACTGACCTACCAGAAATCTTAAAGCAACAAGGGGTTGATATTGAAGACCTCCGCAAGTCTTTCCGCAATGACGCTCAACGTCGTGCAATTCTTTTCCGTGAAATCTTTAGCCCACTTTATGAAAAAGTAACGGTTGACGAAAAAAAGGCTTGGTATGAAGCTCATAGTGATCTTTTTAAGGTGCCAGGAGAGTATTCCCTAAGTGAGATTTTTATTTCTTTAGAAAACCGCTCAGAAGCAGAAGCAACTGCTTTAGCCAAACAAATTGCAGCTGATGCCCGTACAGGTAAACCATTTGCTGATTTAAATAAGCTTTATTCTGATCCAAAACGTAAATCTACAGAAAAAGGCGGCGAACTTCCTGCTTTTAAGGATAGTGACTTAATAGAATACTTACGTAAGCTAGTAGAGGCTATGAAAAACGGGGATGTTTCTGATCCAATTCGAGTTGATAAAGGCTTCCAAATTATTCGCCTTAATGAGCATAAGCTACCAGGGTTAGTTGATTTGGCCCAAGTAGAAGCTCAAATAGCTGAACAAGTAGCTTTTGAGAAAGGTCAAAACAGACTACCTGAATATTTCAAGGGACTAAAAGAAAAATCCTATATTCGTGTCGCTGAAAATTACAAAAAGGCTGGCGAAGTGAACTAAAGGTAGCTAATCAACATGAGACTAGATCTTTTCTTAAAGCTAAGCCGTCTGGTAATTCGTCGTACTGTAGCCGCAGAAATTTGCCGTGCAGGGGCAATACTAATTAATAGTGTCCCTGCTAAAGCAAGCAGAGAAGTTAAAATAGGCGACACTTTAACATTAAAAAAACGTGGTCAAAAACTCCATGTACGTGTAGCGACACTACCAACAGGAAATGTGTCTAAAGCAATAGCACTAACACTTTACGAGATTTTAAGTAGTACGCCTTACAATGAGCTTGACGAGTTATTAACTATTGATGCTGATAGCTTGGATGGTTCATTGGATAAAGACTAGGGTTAAAATCTATTTTAAGGCAATTTTTTGTGACTAAAACTAATAGAACTAATAGAACTAATAGAACTAATAAAACTAATAAAACTAAGGATAATAAAATTCGCTCTACTACTGTAATTTCAGTTCGTCAAGGCGATAAGATAGTAATGGCGGCAGACGGACAAGTTACACTAGGTAACACAATAATGAAAGCCAATGCTCGTAAGGTGCGCAGACTTTATAATGATAAAGTGTTGGTTGGGTTTGCAGGTTCAACAGCAGATGCATTCGCACTTTTTGCTCGTTTTGAGTCAAAGTTAGAACAATACCATGGTCAACTTAGTCGGGCTGCTGTAGAAATGGCCAAAGATTGGCGTACAGATAAATATTTACGTAGTTTAGAAGCACTACTCTTAGTAGCAGATGAAAAAACTTCGTTGGTGATTTCAGGAACTGGTGATTTAATTGAACCTGAAGATGGTATTATGGCTATAGGTTCTGGAGGAGCGTTTGCCTTAGCCGCAGCTAGAGCATTAGCAATACATTCACGACTTTCCGCGCGTGAAATTGCGACGGAAGCAATGAAAATTGCAGCACATATTTGTATTTACACAAATGACAATCTGGTAGTTGAGGAATTATAACGAGGAACTATGGTAATTTATCTCTCAGGGGAAGTTGCACCTCAACCTAATTTAGATGAGTTAACTCCAAAACAAATAGTGGCAGAACTTGATAAACATGTAGTTGGCCAACGTGCAGCCAAAAGAGCCGTGGCTATTGCGTTAAGGAATAGAGTTCGTCGCCAAAAACTACCACCAGATTTGGCTCAAGATGTTATTCCAAAAAATATCATTATGATCGGCTCAACTGGTGTTGGTAAAACAGAAATAGCTCGCCGCCTAGCTAGACTTTCTGGTTCGCCTTTTCTAAAAGTAGAAGCATCGAAGTTTACAGAAGTTGGTTATGTTGGCCGCGATGTAGAATCAATTGTGCGCGATCTAGTAGAAATCGCTATAGACCTAGTAAGAGAAGAAAAAATTGACGAAGTAACCGATAAAGCTGTGTTTAATGCTGAAGAGCGAATTTTAGACATCCTACTTCCTCCTAAACCTGAAGATTCATCCGCTTCAGACTGTAACCCCGATCAATTTCATAAAACTAGAGAAAAGCTACGTCAACAACTGCGTGATGGCCGACTTAATAGCCGCTTGATTGAACTAGAAGTGCGTGAAAGAGGTTTACCTAGTGGAATAGAAATCATCACACCCCAGGGTATTGAGGAAATGGATATTAACTTAAAAGATATGCTTCCAGGGCTTTTTTCTAGTGGGCGTTCAACTAAGCGTAAAATGCCTGTAGAAGAAGCTTTAGAGTATCTAATTTCTGAGGAAGAGCAAAATCTTATTGATATGGATTCTGTTTCCCGTGTTGCTCTAGAACGTGTAGAAAACTCAGGGATTGTGTTTCTTGATGAAATAGACAAAATCGCTGGTCGTGAAGGTGCTCACGGCCCAGAGGTTTCTCGCGAAGGTGTACAGCGTGACCTACTACCAATTATTGAAGGCACAACGGTTAATACAAAATACGGTATGGTACGAACTGACCATGTTTTGTTTATTGCAGCAGGAGCTTTTCATGTGGCTAAGCCTTCAGACTTGATTCCTGAATTACAAGGGCGTTTCCCAATTCGTGTTACTCTTGATCCTCTTACTAAAGACGATTTTAAGCGTATTTTAACTGAGCCAAAAAATTCTTTGATTAGGCAATATACTGCACTGCTTGAAACTGAAGGAATTACGCTAGAGTTTACACTTGATGCAATTGAGACAATTGCTGACTTTGCTTTTTCTGTAAATAAATCTACAGAAAACATAGGCGCGAGACGCTTACATACAGTAATGGAAAAGCTTTTAGATGAGATTTCTTTTGAAGGTTCAGACTTAGTAGAAAAAAAACAAGTAATTAATGAAGAATATGTTAAGAATATGTTGGCCAGCATTGTTCAAAATGAAGACCTTAGCCGTTATATATTATAAAAAAAATTTTTTCCAACGCTTATGTTGGACAATAATAATTGCTTTTTGCGCCAGCCTATTGGCTGGTTGCGGTCGTGTTGGTCCACCACTACCACCAATAAAATATAGAGCACTTGTTCCTGAAATGTTACAAGCACATCAGCGTGGTACAAACTTGGTACTTTCTTGGCCAAAGCCTGGTGTGATTGCAATGCAAAACTCCAAGGTTTCCCGCGCAGAAATTTTGCGACGTGATGAACAAATTGATGCACCACTTAGATTACCAGAAGAAAAGTTTTTAGAAGAAGCACGAGTAATAGGAATAATTCCTAGCAAAGATATCACTGATGCTGAAGCTAACACACTTTATTTTACTGACTCTCTACCAGCTAGTGGGATAGCGACACTACGTTATCGCTATGCAATTCGCTACACTAACCTTTCTGGTGTATCACTGCCGCTTTCTAATTATGCAGTACTTGAGCCTACTACCGCGATTGCCAAAGCACCTGAGAGTATCAATACAGAGCTAACACAAGAAACAATTAAACTTACTTGGTCAGCACCTACAACAAATTTAGATGAAACACAACCAGCCCGCATTATAGGTTATAATATTTATCGTCGCTCTAAAGATGGTGGATTTTCTGATCAGCCAATCAACAATAATTTGATTACTTCAACAAACTTTGACGATCATCAGTTTAAGTTTGGTAACAATTATTTTTATATTGTTCGTAGTGTTTCATCAGGTAAAAACACTCCTATTGAAAGTCCTGATTCAGTAGAAGTTTCAATCAAAGCAAAAGACACTTTCGCGCCTCTCTCACCCAGTAATGTTACTGGAGCGGCTGCGGCTGCGATTACTAGCCTGTTTTGGCCAGCTAACACAGAAAAAGATTTACGTGGCTACTTTGTTTATCGTGCTGATAAAAAAGATGTTCCTCGTAGCGAATGGACAAAGCTAACACCCTCAGCTATTACCACTACAACATTTCGTGATGAACGCGCCCAAGTAGGCAACAGTTACGTCTATTTCATTACAGCAATAGACATAACTGGTAACGAGGGCAATCCTAGCGAAGGTACAGAGGTTGAGGTAGTACAGTAGGAGGAAGGTTAGATAAGGTTTAAGGCTTGCTGACATCAACCTACCCAAATACTGTAGCAAAAACCTTTCTAAGCTCTTGTTTATCAATGTTATCAAGTTGCCCAAGTTTAGCAATAACAAGAGATTTTTCTAATGTAGTAAAAACAGGTTTTATAACAGAAGGCTTTAATAAACTGGCCTCTCTCCATTTAACAATAGAAACCTCACCAATATTATTGGCTCTAGGCTGACTGGTAACAGCCATAACAATAATATCAAGATAAGCTAAATGATAAGCATCATTACTAGCAACAATAGCAGGGCGTTGTTTAATAGAACTTTGGTCAGTAAAAGGAAATGGAACTAAAATCACATCACCGAAAGTGTAGGTTATCATAGACAGAATCTTCCTCATTATCCCAAACCCTGCTGAATGCAGATTCAGATAGTTTCATTGCTACTTTAGTAAGAGAACTTTTTTCATTTTGATAATAAAGGGAGTCAATAAATGTCTCTACTTCTAAAAGTTGATTTAGGGGCAATGAATCTAATTTATTTATGATAGTTTCTTTACTCATAATTAACTTATTTAAGACCTTGTTTAACTTTTAAATTATGACAGGATTAACAGACATAACATTTTTCTTCTAAAGAGTTTATATAGCTTTTTGATTTATAAGAAAAGCTTTTTTTGCACACAAATAAATATAAAATTAAAACCCTCTTGTGTTTGTGATACTCTAGCGATAGAGAGCTAACAATCTATAAATTTATAAAAGTATGTATTTTACGCAAAATATGGAAAAGAATCTAAAACTTGTCCTAGCTTCAGGATCTCCTCGTCGTCGAGAGATTCTAAGCCTCTTCAATAAAGAACTAGAGGTTATCCCTAGCCAAATCAGCGAGTTACAACACCCTGATGAATCACCAAAGGATTATGTTTCTCGGCTAGCAAAAGACAAAGCTCAGGACATTGCTAAAACTTGCTTTGAAAGCTTAGTGATTGGGGCAGATACTATTGTGCTTTACAAAAATATTGTCTTAGGCAAACCTACTTGCGCAAAAGATGCGTACAGAATGCTTGAGATGCTTTCTGGCAATTGGCATGAAGTGCTAACAGGTGTTACAGTAATTAATACTTACACCAGTCAAAGTGTTGTAGATACTTGTCAAACCCGCGTTAAGTTTAGTACGTTAACTGCAAATGAAATTCAGTGGTATATTGGAACTAATGAACCTTTTGATAAGGCTGGTGCTTACGCAATACAAGCTTATGGAAGCGTGTTTATTGAAGAAATACAAGGAAACTACCTTAATGTGGTAGGCTTACCAATACCATTGCTTAGACAATTACTAAAAAAAGTTGGCAGTGATTTGATTTAATAATGTAGTAAATAGCTGCCCTGTTCAAAACATCTAGGAAGTTGTGTCCATTGGTTGTTTTTACCTACTTAGTGTGTTATAGTTCGCGCCCAGGTAATATCCCTAAGTCCTTGATAGACAAGCCTAATAATCAACACCCAACGGAAGGAGCTTTTATAATGTCTCTTGATAAAATGTCTTTAGATGAATTATGTATAACTACTATTCGTACCCTCGCAATGGATGGTGTCCAAAAAGCCAACTCTGGTCACCCAGGCACGCCAATGGCATTAGCCCCTGTTGCATACACTTTGTTTAACAAGTTTATGCACTTTAATCCTAGGAACCCCCACTGGGCTAATCGAGATAGATTTGTGCTTTCTGCTGGCCACGCTTCTATGTTGCTCTATAGAACCCTGCATATAACTGGGTATGATTTACCTTTAGAAGAGCTTAAGAACTTCCGGCAATGGGACAGTAAAACCCCAGGCCACCCGGAATATCACCTTACCCCTGGTGTAGAAACCACTACAGGCCCATTAGGTCAAGGGGTAGCCAATTCCGTCGGTATGGGAATTGCCCAACGCTGGTTAGCTAGTCATTTTAATCGCCCTGGTCACGAAATTGTCGATTATAAAATTTATGCCATTGCTGGTGATGGTTGTATGATGGAAGGTGTTTCTAGTGAAGCTGCTTCGCTAGCAGGACACTTAGGTTTATCTAATATTGTTTGGATATATGACAACAACCATATCACTATTGAAGGTAATACCGCTTTAGCATTTACAGAAGATGTTGGCGCACGTTTTATGGCTTATCACTGGAATGTACTACGTGTTAGCGATGCTAACGACGTGGAAATGCTTAATAAAGCTCTTGACTTAGCTAATAAGGAAAAAGAGCGTCCAACTATGATAATTGTTGATAGTCACATCGCTTGGGGTGCTCCTAATAAACAAGATACACATGGTGCTCACGGTGAACCACTAGGAGATGAAGAAATCAAACTTACAAAACGCCGCTATGGTTGGCCAGAAGACGAAAAATTCTTAGTACCTGATCGTGTAAGTGAATTTACAAATATGTGTATTTCTCGCGGACAAGATCAAGAAAATGCTTGGAATGCTAAATTTGCTGCTTATGCCGAAAGCTATCCTGAACTTGCCAAAGAATGGTTAACAATGCAAGCAGGCGGATTACCTGAAGGTTGGGAGGCTGTACTACCAGAGTTCCCTGCTGATCCTAAGGGGTTAGCTAGCCGTGAATCCTCTTCCACAGTCCTAGGTACAGTAGCTAAAGCAGTGCCTTGGTTCTTAGGAGGCGCAGCCGACTTAGCACCATCTACAAAAACTCGTATCGCTAATGGTGGCGAATTCCAAAAAGAAAGCTATGGTGGTCGTAACCTACACTTTGGCGTGCGCGAGCATGCTATGGGGTCTATGCTTAATGGTATGGCTCTTTCTAAACTACGCCCCTATGGTGCAGGATTCTTAATTTTCTCAGATTATTCTCGTCCAACAATGCGCCTAGCTGCTTTAATGGAACTACCTGTTACTTTTATTTATACACATGATTCTATAGGTGTTGGTGAAGATGGCCCAACACACCAACCAATCGAACAATTATCTTCTATTCGTGCTATTCCTTATATTGTAGTGCTAAGACCTTGTGATGCTAATGAAGTAACAGAATCTTGGCGTTATATTATGGAACACAACAACCGCCCAGTAGCCTTAATCCTTAGCCGTCAAGCTCTACCAACTTGGGATCGTAGTAAATGTGGTTCGGCTAAAGGAGTACACAAAGGTGCTTATATACTGGCAGATTGCGAAGGTGCTCCTCAAGTAATTTTGATTAGTACTGGTTCAGAGGTTCAGTGGTGTATGGGTGCTTATGAAAAACTTACTGCGGAAGGAGTTAAAGCTCGTGTAGTAAGTATGCCATCTTGGGAGCTTTTTGAAGATCAAGATGACGCATACCGTGAATCTGTTTTGCCTTCTAGCTGTCGCGCTCGTGTAGCAGTAGAAGCTGGAGCATCAATTGGTTGGCGACGTTATGTTGGGTTTGAAGGTGCAGTTATTGCACGTCGTGAATTTGGTGCTTCTGCTCCGCTAAAAGAACTACTTAAACACTTTGGCTTTACTGTAGATGATGTAGTTAAACAAGCTAAAGCTTTAATCAGCCATCAAGCCCCAACAACTGGTACTAGATTACTACCTAATATTCCAGGGCTTAATATTGATTAAGTTTCTTGTAAAGGTTTTGAGATAGTAAGGTATAAAAAACAGGGCTGCCCATTTAGCAGCCCTGTTTTTTGTCTAGACAAAAGACTAGCGATTATAAAGCTTCGGTTTTGCTTCAAGTTTTACTGTAACATTCATTGGTTGACCATTACGATAAATCTCTACTTGGAGTGTATCTGTAGTTTTATAATTGTTTAACGCACGATAAAGGTCTTCCTCGTTTTTAACAGGAGCCTCTCCGACTTTAGTTAATACATCTGCTTCTAAATGATAGCGATTACCTTGACGGGTTAAACGATCGCTTCCTTTAATTCCAGCACGCCCAGCAGGGCCTTCAGGTAAAGTTGCTGTAATAATCAACCCTTCTTTAACCCCCATATCAATAGAACTAGCAAGTTGAGGTGTAATGGTTCTAGTACCAATCCCTAACCAAGGTCTTAATACTTGTCCATAATTAATTAGTTCTGGTATAACTCGTTTAGCAATATCCACAGGAACGGCAAAACCAATTCCAACAGAACCACCAGAAGGGCTAAAAATCGCAGTATTTACCCCAATCATTTCTCCTCTAGCGTTAAGTAGTGGGCCACCAGAATTACCAGGATTAATAGAAGCATCTGTTTGAATAACATTGTCTACTGTACGGCCATTAGCAGTTTTAAGTGGGCGGCCTAAACCAGAAATAATCCCACTAGTTAAAGTTCTATCTAGCCCAAAAGGATTACCAATAGCTAAAACTTTTTGACCAATATTTAAGCTTTGCGAGTCTCCTAGTGGTACAACATGTAGTTTTTCTGGTAGAGCATTTATTTTAATTACAGCTAAATCATTATCTGGGTCTGTACCAACAACTTT
>JAHFUF010000712.1 GCA_023265235.1 Blastocatellia bacterium | reverse complement strand
AACATATCGTCGAGTAGTAAGAGGTTTTTTAGGAGTTCAACCTGATAATATTTCTAATGAAATTCGTGATGGCTTAAAGCTTGATAACAACAATGGCGCACTAGTAACACATATCACTAATGATTCGGCTGCGGCAAAAGCAGGCTTACAAGTCTATGATGTGATAATCAAGTTTGGTAATAAACCTGTGTTTAATAAAGATACTCTTTATCGATATATTGCAGAAACTGCACCAGGCGGCGATGTTGATATAGAAGTAATTCGCGATAATGAACGCAAACATTTGGTTGCTAGATTAACGGAAAGAGAAGACCAAAAAACTAAAACTCCTACGCCTAAAAATATTCTTAAAAAAAGCAGTTTTGGCCATGTAGGATTTGCTGTACAAGACAAAACTTCGCAAAATGAAAAAATGCTTCAAGTTGCAGGTAGTAATAAAGTCTCTGGCGTAGTTATTACAGATGTTGACCCGCTTAGTGCTGCTGCTGATGCTGGTCTAGAACGTGGATTTGTTATTAATGAAGCTAATCGTGTTCCAATTAGGTCTAAAGCAGACTTTGATAGAGTAATTGAAGACCTAGCAAAAGGTGATGTTTTATTACTAAGAGTAGCAGGAGATCGTGGCGTTTCAACTCCTTATTTTATTGCTGCAATTCGCCTAGGTGATTAGCCTTTAACAATTTCTTTAATTGCTAAAACAAACGTTTCTATATCTGCTATAGTGTTAAATGCTCCTACACTAACACGTATTAGACCATCAGGCGCAGTACCTAAAACTTGATGGGTTAGCGGCGCGCAATGTAACCCACCACGTACAGCAATATCAAAATGCTCATCTAAAATTGCGGCTACTTCATCAGAACTATATCCAGTAACAGAAAAAGACTGTACACCTACTTTTTGTTTTAGATCCAGCGTTCCATAAAGAGTTACCTCAGGAATTTCTCTTAATCCCTGTAGTAAGCACATCATTAAAGAAAGCTCCTGATCTCTAATCTTCTCAATGGTTTCTTTTAATAGATAATCTAGTGCTTTACTAAGACCAGCAATCCCCAGTAAGTTATGTGTTCCTGCTTCTAATCCAGTAGGTAATAAACTTGGTTGAAATATAGAAAGAGAGTCTCCACCAGTTCCACCTTCTCGCCAGCTTTTAACTTGTGCGCGATTACCAACATAAAGTAGCCCTGTTCCAGGGGGGCCCATCAGCCCTTTATGACCGCTACAGGCTAATAGGTCTATTTTCATTTCTTCAACATTAACTGGCATTACTCCTAGGACTTGGGCAGCATCAACTAGAAAAAGTAAATTATTTTTACGTGCAACTGCTCCTATCTCTGCAACGGGTTGCAGTGTCCCTAGCACATTGGACGCAGCCGTAATAACAACCAATTTTGTTTCAGGTTTAATGGCTTTTTCTATGTCTTTAGGGTTAATCAAACCATCTGGAGAAAAATCAATAAAAGTTAAAGAGATGTCTTTTTGGGCTAGGTTTTGTAATGGCCTGAGTACAGAATTATGTTCTAAACGCGAAGTTATAACATGGTCGCCAGGGCTTAATATGCCTTTAATTGCCATATTTAAGGCATCTGTTGCATTAAAAGTAAAAACAATTTGATTTAAGCTACTGGCATTAATTAATCTAGCTAGTTTTAGTCTAGTGTCTTCTATAATTTGTTGGGCTAAACGCGCCATTTTATGGCTAGCACGACCAGGATTAGCACCAGCGATTTGTAAACAATTAGCTAAGCTTTCATAAACTGCTGGTGGTTTAGGGTGACTTGTAGCAGCATTATCTAAATAAATTGTCATTAAACCTCCTAAAACCTCTTAGCTCTTGTTGTGTTCTTGTAGGAAAGCAATTCTAGACATCACTAGTGCCATTAAATGATGAAAATGTTCTGCTTCCCAACGCATAATTGGTTCTACATCAATACAAGCAATCGTGTGAGAGTTAGTTTTTTGTAGGTTAAATTGAAAGTTTACTAAGTGATGAATGTAATGAGTTTTAGTAATTTCTAATGAAAACTTGTATTTTCTTGTATGATTAATAATTTGTTTGACTGTGAAATTGTCTCCATTAGAAAGCTGTATTGATAATTTAGTATTAGTTGGGTTAAGAGATTTGCTTTTAATACAAGAAAGGTTGCTCATTTTATCTTTAGCTGTTATTACTTTACCCATAGAAGTTATTTCTAAATCTAGCTGAAAATCTTTAGCCTCATAAGTTCCAAGGCGTGCACGGTGCCAATTTAGGACAGCAAATTGCTTGTTGTCATGCAAGAAAAAATACTTAGGATGTGCAAGTCCTTGTCGCTCAACTAAAATTTCTCCTTTATGCCATTCATTTTCAACTATTTCAGCACCAACAACAAAAAATAATCCAAGATCAGAACGTTCTTTTGCGGCTTCCATGTTTTTATACTCCTATATATTTGGCATAAAGACTACGAGCTAGTGACTCGTCTTTTGTTCCATGAATAATACTACGCCCATCAGAGAACAGAGTAATTTCATAATTAGGGATTTTCATTCTAAGCAGAAATTTATTAACACTTACTTCAGCACTAGCTTTTAATCTTTCTGCCATTTCTGCTAGGTTAAGTTTAGTTAGCTGAGATGGAACAATTTGAACAGCATTACGACCACAAAGTGTAGTCATCAATTGACGGCTTTCTGCTACTAAAAAGTCAAATCTTTGATGTTGACAAGCAGGACAGTCAGAACGCTCTCGCAACCCTTGTAGGTTTACTTTTGTATAAGTTGCTTGCCAAAGATCTACTTGAATTAACCCATTGTGTAAACGATCCAAATTACCTGTAAGAATTTTTAACGCCTCAGCAATTTGCCAAGATGCAATCATTGCAATAATTGGTAAAATTACTCCTGCTGTATCACAGGTTGGAGCACTACCTGGAGGAGGAGCATTATCAAAAACGCAACGTAGGCAAGCTGTTTGTCCTGGCAAAATAACCATTGTTAAACCATAGGAGCTAACAGCCGCACCATAAATCCAAGGCTTTCCTAGTTTAATACATGCATCATTAATCAAAAAGCGTGTTTCAAAATTATCTGTACCATCTAAAACTAAATCAGCATCAGCGATGAGTTTTTCAATATTTGTGTGATTAACATCAACAACAATTGGTTCTACTTCAATATCTGAATTGA
>JAHFUF010000711.1 GCA_023265235.1 Blastocatellia bacterium | reverse complement strand
CCTCATTTGCGCTAGTTTTGGCAGATAATAAATTTACAGTAGCAATAGAAGACAAAATAAATATAATAGCCATAACTACTAGTAACTCTATCAGAGAAAAACCACACTTGTTTTTAAAAAATGTTTTTTTCATAAATTATAAAATTATAGCTATATGATTAAGTGAGCATACCTGTTTAATAAATTGATTTGTCTTACTTTGTAAAGAAAGTGTTAATATTTTATATGTAAACTTCACAAAAACAAATTAAATTTTAATAAATTTTTCTAAAAAGCTTACAACAAAATTTTCCCTATTTACTAAACAATTTAATTTTTGTAGTTTGTTAGCGGATCCCTATTTCTAAAGTAAAAGCCTGTGATTTGTACTGATCTGTAAAGACAAGTATTTGAGTGTCACCACCTTCTGGTAATTGTCCTTCCCAGTCTTTGGTAAAATCACTAGCAGTTATATCCTTCCCGCTAGAAGTATAGACTTGAAAAGCAACTGAATCACTCCCTGAAACATGCACAGTCATAAATTGACCTTTTTTAGCTCCAAGCAGGTAGCGAATATCATTACTGCGCACTACTGAAGCCTTAATAACAGCCGTTGTACGACCCTTTTCAAATTTTACACGCTGTGTTTTTTCATCTGCATTTACCAGAGGGGCTATTAGTAAAGCAAACAGTAGAATTAACCCATATTTAGCAAAGAACTTAATTAGTAACATGTTTTTCTCCGTTAATAAATCTGTGTCCAGTAAGTAGTTTAAGTTGTTATTACTATTATTTTCTAGTAGTTAGCGAGTTTTTTATTCTAACAGACACTAATAGCTAGAGTAAATCCGTAGAACTTATAACTATCCATATATAATGAAAAATATTTTTTATCTAAAAGATAAACTTCTAAAATGGCATATTGGAAACGAAACTTCTATCAACTAGCTGCGTTAAAAGGCTTATCTATGCTATTCTATAAACAAATCCTAGTAACAATGGGGGTCTTATGAAAGAAGATCAAAACAATTGGAGTAAACCTACTGATATTTTTGGTAAAATTATTGGTGGGGATTCTAACATTAACGCCCTGGTCAATGTACGTAAGTTTTTAGTAGACAACTTAGTGCTTAACCAACAAGAAAAAAGAAAATTTGACAACTCTGAGGAAAAAGAAAATAAAAAGGAAAACTAGCTAAAACTAAAGGGTTACCAAATTTGGTAACCCTTTTAGCCAACTAACTTAAACCTTATTTCCAGTTATTTAACTAATCTCCTACTGCTATAGCCACTTGTTTAGTATTTAATTTCTGCCACCAATGCCAAGCACAATCAGCTAAAATGATAAGCAGACAACTCATCATAATTAGTGTTAGGGCAATATTCAAATTACCCTGGAAATTATGCTTAGGATAAAAAATATCTACAATACTAAAATAACCTGCTGTCAATGTTGTAGTGGCAACAAAAACCATTGGTACAACTGTTACCCAAACATATTTAACTTGCCCAGAATTAATAATTACAGTGGTGCCAACGGCTAGTGCAACTACAGCTAATAATTGATTAGCAATACCAAACATTGGCCAAATTGTACTAACTGAACCTGTATAAATAAAATACGCCCAGCCAATTACTACTAAAGAAGTAGCGATTAAAGACCCTGGTAGCCAATCTGGACGCTCAAAGGGTTGATAAACTCGCCCAATAAACTCTTGGACTAAAAATCTAGCTACCCTTGTGCCAGTATCTATAGTGGTAAGAATAAATAGTGCTTCAAACATAATCGCAAAGTGATACCAATAGGAAAGTAGCCCTTTCATTCCTGGCAAAGAACTAAAAATTTGAGCCATTCCTACAGCTAAGGAAACTGCCCCACCAGCACGTCCTTGAAGCTGTTCGCCTATTTCTTTTGCTAAATTTGGTAGGTTTTGCATTTCCATTCCCAGCGTAGCAAATTTTTCTGGTGGAGCATTAATAGCAAAATAGTCTCCTGGATAAAGGGCTGATGCTGCTAGTAATGCAGTAACTCCTACTAATCCTTCAATTAGCATTGCTCCATAAGCAATAGGGCGAATATCACTTTCTTTATCAATCATTTTAGGCGTAGTTCCAGATGAAATCAGCGAATGAAACCCAGAAATAGCTCCACAAGCAATAGTGATAAATACAAAAGGAAATAACTTACCACCAATAATTGGCCCACCACCATCAACATATTGGCTAAGTGCAGGCATCTTTAATTCTGGGTTAACAATTAGAATTCCTAGTACTAGAAATCCTATTGTCCCTATTTTCATAAATGAACTTAGGTAGTCTCTAGGGCATAACAGCATCCAAACTGGTAAGACAGAAGCAACAAACCCATATAAAGCAATACAGAAAGTAATTTTATTTTTTGAAAGTGTAAAATAAGGAGATAGAGAAGAGTCTGGAATATATTTGCCTACTACAACACAAAGGATTAATAATATTATACCAATAATTGTAGCTTCAGTAATTTTCCCTTTGCGGAACCTATACATATAAAGTCCCATAAATAAGGCAATAGGTATTGTCATTGCAATAGTAAAAGTGCCCCATGAACTTTCACTTAGTGCGTTAACAACTACTAATCCAAGTCCTGCTAACGCAATAACAATAATAAACAATATAGCAATAGCACTAACCAAACCTGATAATGGGCTAATTTCTGTACGAGCAATTTCAGCTAAAGACTTTCCTTTTCTTCTTACTGAAGCAGTCATAATAACAAAATCATGCACTGCTCCACCTAATACTACTCCAATTAAAATCCAGAGTAGCCCTGGTAAAAAACCAAATTGTGCAGCAAGTACTGGCCCAATCAATGGCCCTGCTCCAGTAATTGCAGCAAAGTGGTGACCAAACAACACCCAACGGTTTGTTGGAACATAGTTTTGTCCGTCATCCATTATATGTGCTGGTGTAGTATTTTTATCATTTAACAGTAATACTTTGGATGCAATAAAGGCACTATAGTAACGATACCCAAGCGTCAATACACAAAGCACCCCTAGCATTATGGGAAAGGCACTCATAAGAACCTCCAAAGTCAGAGATCTTCAACTAAACATCCATGTCCTCAACGCTAATTTTTAATTTTTTTAGGAATTGTAAATCATCTTGACTCATTAGCTCAGAAAGCTCACGTTCTGTTATTAAATCCTGC
>JAHFUF010000710.1 GCA_023265235.1 Blastocatellia bacterium | reverse complement strand
TCATGTTCTTCAACAAAAATCAACTCACACTCTGGCATATCTTTAGCCCTAAGCAGCCCTAATGAGCGAATATTTGTATTAGGAAGTTTGCTGTCCACCACTTTAAGTTCTTCACTTAAGGCATAACCCAGCCCCATATGGATAGAGCCTTCTATTTGACCTTCTAATAATTTTGGATTAAGCACTTTACCAACATCATGTGCTGCAATCACTTTTTTAAGCTTGCCTTTGTCGTCCAAAATCACAACTTGGGTAGCAAAACCATAAGAAAAATGAGTGATCGTTTTTTCTACCTTAGCGTTTAGGGCGGTAGTGAAATCCACTACATGCTCCCCATAATACTCTTTTCCAATTAATTCCTCTAATGTGTGATTCTGTAGGTCTTCCTTAAGCTTTTGTGCAGCAACCCGAACAGCATTTCCACCAAGCGAAGTAGCCCTAGATGCTGTAGTCATCCCGCAATAAAGTGGCTTAGATGTATTAACTGCGGCTCGAACCCTACGAGGATCTATTCCTGTTTCTTCACATAAACATTGGATTAAAACAGTGTAAAGCCCTTGTCCCATTTCAGTAAAACCTTGGTTAATGGTCACAGTTGCATCTTTTTCTACTACTAACAAAACTCGTCCATATTCAGGCATTCCATTGCCAATACCAACATTTTTAATTCCACAAGCAATGCCTGCATATTTAGCATTTTGGTAAGCATCTTTAACTGCTAGGAGGGTTTTCTTAAGCCCTACGCTATGTTCAAACACTTGCCCTGTAGCAAAAGTGTCTCCAACATCAACAGCATTACGGTAGCGAATCTCCCATCCATCCAAGCCAATTTTTTCTGCTAGTTGGTCTAATGCACCTTCTAGGGCAAAAGCCGCTTGGTTAGCACCAAAACCCCGCATTGCTCCACAAGGAGGGTTATTTGTATAAACAGCTAAAGCCTCAACATCAACATTATCAACACGATAAGGGCCACAGGAATGACCAGCAGCACGCTCTAACACTTTTGACCCTACTGAGGCATAAGCACCTTTATCACCAATCATTTTAGCTTTTACACCTAAGAGTCTTCCTTCATTATCACAACCAACCCAATATTCCATCTTGATTGGGTGACGTTTAGGGTGCAAGCAAATGCTTTCGTCACGCGAAATTGTGATTTTTACTGGTCGATTGGTCATTAACGCGAGTAAAGCCGTTTGACCTTGAATGCTCAAGTCCTCTTTACCACCAAACGCTCCACCATTTGAAACTAGCGTGACTATAACTTTTTCTTCTGGAACATTTAGGAAAGATGCGATTTGACGACGATCATCATATACCCCTTGACCTTGGCTGTAAACCTGCATTGCACCTTCGTCTTGAGGAACAGCAATACAACTTTCTGGCTCAAGGAAAGCATGTTCAATTAGTTGAGTTGCCCAAGTATGATTGACTACGTGAGGCGCGTTTCTCAAAGCTTCATCAGCATCACCTCGTTTGATTAGCGATGTAGAAAGCAGGTTTCCTTTTTTGTGGATTTTAGGAGCGTCAGAAGCAAGTGCCGCTTCTGGTGAGCTTACAGGCTGTAAAACTTCATAGCGAACATCTATTAGTTCTAATGCTTTACGGGCTAGTTTAGGTGTGGTAGCAGCAACGGCAGCAATAACATCTCCAACAAAACGAGTCTCTTCACCCTCTGCAACAAATAGTGGCCAATCAGGATAGATTAGCCCTTGAAAACGTTGTCCTGGAACGTCTTTAGCCGTAGCAACTGCCATAACTCCATCAATGTCTAAGGCTCTAGCAGGGTCTACAGAAAGCACTTTAGCACGAGGGTGAGGAGAAAAAAGTAGTGCTCCATAAAGCATGTCTGGCATTTTCATATCATCAATATAGGGACGATCACCAAGTACAGCTTCACAGCCATCATAACGAGGTAGGTTTGTACCAATAAGACCAGAAAAATCTTGCTCTGGTAATGGCTCTCCCTGCAAGGCTTTTGCAGCTAACTCTATAGAATCAATAATCTTAGTGTAACCAGTACAGCGACAAATATGAGGATTAAGTACACCTGTAATTTCCTCTCTAGTAGGATTAGGTTTTTTATCTAGCATATTTTTTGCGCGTGCCACAATACCAGGAATACAAAAACCACATTGCAACCCACCACCAAGCACAAAAGCTTTAGAGAAAATATCCCGCTCACGTTCACTTACGCCTTCTAAAGTAAGCACCGTTTTTCCTGCGACTTTTTCAGCATTTACCACACAAGAAACCGTTGCACGATTATCAACAATCACAGTACAGCATCCACATTGACCTTGAGGGCTACAACCATTTTTAGGAGAAATAAGCCCAAACTCTTCTCGTAACACGTCTAAAAGCGTAGTGTCATGGTCGATTTGGGCATTAACTAAATTACCGTTGAGAGTAAATTCTACTGTTTTTGTACTCATCTAATTTCTTTCTCCTAAAAATATGTATTGGTAGGGGCAGACCTATATGCACTGGTGTCAACTTAAGGTGTAATTATAAGAAACTAAAGATCTTAATCTTAAGTCGCGTTAGCGACTTTACAACCTTTAGCTTGGCACGTGAGTGCCAAGTTAGTAATAAACATAATGTAGAGTCCCGTTAGGGACGGCACAGATCTTGTTATTGTTGTGTCGTCGCTAACGCGACTCTAAACCCTTTATTTACACCATTTCTTGGCACTTACGTGCCAAGCTAAAGGTTGTTTCGCCCCTTTCGGGGCTAAGATATTAACTTACTCATTACAAAGATCTTATTCTTAAGTTGACACCAGTGACCTATGTGTTCGCCCTTCTCTAAAAAGGCAGACACATAGGCTCGCCCCTACATTAATTTAACCACATGTTTTCGTACAACTTTACCAGGAAACTTTCCCTGCTCTTGATTATGTTTAATTACTGCTACACCTTGAACTATTACATGCTCAATACCTGTTGGATACTGGCGGGGATTACTAAAAGTAGCATTGTCGATAACTGTCGCAGGATTAAAGGCTACTAGGTTGGCAATGTAACCTTCTTTAATCAGCCCATAGCCAGTCAAGCCTAAGTTTTGTGCTGCTAAATGGCTGAGTTTATAAATAGCTTGCTCTAGGTTTAATATACCTAAATCGCGTGTATAACGCCCTAAAATCCTAGGATAGGTACCAAAAGCGCGTGGAT
>JAHFUF010000114.1 GCA_023265235.1 Blastocatellia bacterium | reverse complement strand
TGTTTGACAGAGCTTAATTATCAAAACAAATCTGTAAAAAGTTTGAAGAAAATAATTATTAGACATTATTGGTAATAACAAAAAGTAGGGGCGAACCTATGTGTTCGCCCTTCTTAAACATTAGACAAAGAGGGCGAACACATAGGTTCGCCCCTACTTTTATGCGATGTTTTATATTTTTCACCAATTTACAAAACATATTTTCTTATTTTCAATAATGTTTAATTGTGGCCATCACTTTACAAGAAAATATAAACTTGTTCGCAGATGCGAACTAATAGTTCTATAAATAAATATTTCCGAACAAAAAAATTAGAGTAAAGGTTTATATTAAAACCATAACTATTTATCTTTCTGATAGTTACAAGAATATATTTTTTGTGGCATAGATCTTGAATTAGGCTTGTGAACAAATGGTTTTAATCCCTTGCGAGTAAGGAATAAAGTAGGCTAAGATGCTCTGTTTCTAGCCCACACAAGTGATCTTAGGAGGTTTCCCCTGCTTTGTACTATTTATTGCTTTTTTTGGCTTGGCAAACAGAAATAACTGTTAATCAAAACCTACTAGATTTAATTTGGCGTTCTAGTCTTATTGCTAAGCTAGTTTTAATAACTTTATTAGGTTTTTCTATACTCTCTTGGGGAATTATTATTACTAAATATTTAGCGTTTTCTCGTGCAGAAAAGCAAACAAATAATTTCCTAGCTCTATTTCGTCGCAGTGCTCGTTTAGCTGATGTTCATGCATCTTGCCAAACTTACAGAGAAAGCCCACTAGCAGGAGTTTTTTTAGCTGGCTATCAAGAAATCGATAAACAAATGCAAAAAATGCCTGAAAATCCTAACAGTATTAAAAGTATTAATGCTATTGGACGAGCACTACAACGCGCGTGTATTAGTGAAACTACAAGGCTAGAACGTGGGGTTGGGTGGCTTGCTTCTACTGCTAGCGCGTCACCATTTATTGGATTATTTGGAACAGTAGTAGGAATTATTATAGCTTTTGAAGGCTTAAGCCTATCAACACAAGCATCTATTCAAGCTGTTGCACCAGGAATAGCTGAAGCATTAATTGCTACTGCGGCTGGTATTGCAGCGGCTGTACCTGCGGCAATGGCTTATAACCATTTTTTGAACAAAATTAAAGTTTTAACTTCAGAAATGGATGATTTCTCATTGGAATTCCTAAACTTAATCGAACGCAATTTCTCTTAAAGCTTTACTTTAACTATTGAGTGAATAGTTAAAGTAGTTTAATAGCTAGTTAAAATAAAACACTCTAACTAACAAGATATAACTAATTACAATTAAATGGATTATGGCTTTTACTAACAATCGCGGACGAACACAAACCTCTTTATCAGAAATCAATGTCACCCCCTTGGTTGATGTTATGTTGGTTTTACTGGTTATATTTATGGTAACAGCCCCAATTCTACAAACAGGAATTCAAGTAAATTTGCCTAAGACAGCAACAACAGCTAAACCTGAAACACCTAAACAAAAGTCTGTAATTGTTAGTATTGATAAAGATGGAAACGTTTTTATTGGTAATGATACAAAAAAACCATTAAATGTTAAAACAGGAGAATTTTCTGCACAACTTCAAGAAGCATTAGCTAAGTCACAGGAAAAAAAGGTTTATGTCCGTGGTGATGGCGATACTCCTTATCGTGTGATTGCTTATATATTAAGCGAGTGCAAAAAACAGGAGGCTCAAGTTAGTTTGGTAACTGAGCCAGAAACTAAAAAGAATTAGTCAAAATTTATCTTTAACTTATCTACTTTTAACTTATAGTAAAAATGGAAGTTAGTAATGCACATCTAGAAAGAAAATTAGCCTCTCAAAACTTTTTTGCTGCGGCAGGATTTGCTTTTCTAGCCCATGCAGCACTTTTTGCAGTGGTTTTTCTTTGGATAGGCAAACTTCCTGATGTGCTAATTATAGCGGCTGGCGCAGGTGAGGGTGGCGAGGGCGGCGGCGGAGCGGTTCAAGTAGGGCTTGCTAATGCTTCAGAGATTTTTGATGTAGGTATCAAAAAGCCTATAGTTTCAAGCTTAAACACTCAAAAAAATGAAGATAAGCTTAATAATGAGATATTAAAGCACGAAGATGAGGCTGTCGATAAGCCTGAAGAGGTGCTAAAAAAGGAAAAACCTGACCCTGAGGCTAAAAAAACCAATTTACCTGTACAGAAAAAGCCTAATCGTATTTGGTCGCGTACCACTCAAAAGGCTAATAGCACAGAAACAACAGCAACTATTGGAACAAGCTCTGGTTCACTTAAACCTGCTATTCGTGGTGGTATTGGCGTTAGCGATAATACTAATAGTGGTTTAGGGACAGGGCTTCCTGGTGGCTCAGAATATGGTCGAAGAATTCAAAATATTTTAAGCCGAAACTTTACTCCACCAACTGTTAATGTAAATGGAACGGTTAACGTCATTGTTTACATTAAAATAACCAGAGATGGTAAAGTAACTTCTGTAACAAGTGGTAGAGTACCAAAAAATTATTTCAAACAGCTAAGCCCTTATGAACAAATTAATTACGCGGCAGAACGTGCAATAATTGCTACTGCTACCCAAGGGCTACCACCTTTTCCAGGTAATTTTTTAATAGGTACACAAGAAGCTGTAGCAGAGATTTGGTTTCAATATCCATAATTTTCAACAAGTTAGTTAGATTAACTTTAACTAAAATCTTTAAAGAAAAACTTAACCTTAAGCGAGCAATATTAACTGATTGAAAGGTAAGTAACTTATGAAACAAAAGCTGATTTTTATATTCATTTTAGCTCTATTATTTAGTTCCATAGCACCTCCTCTTATAACCAATGCTCAAGATGGACAGTCTAATGGACAAGCTAATGGACAAAACCTTAAAGATAAACTTACAGGGATTGTAGTCAATCCTGGAGGGGTACAACGCCTTGGCACAGCAGACTTCTTATCAGGTTTAGGAGCAACTCCTGCTGATGTTGCTACCTTTAACGAAGTGTTATTAAACGACTTAAAGTTTGCTGGTGTGATTGATATAGTAGGTAAAAGTCTTTATCCTAAAAAAGGTTTAGCGACACCAGCCGAGTTTAAGCCTGAAGAATGGGCTGCTGATCCTGTTAACCTTGACTATTTGGCTTTTGGAAGGGTTGTAGAAGGGCAAATTGAAGCTTATCTTTATGATGTTAAAACAAAAGATAGTTTAATTAGCAAGACCTATCGCATTGATTCTATTAGAAAAGTCACTCATCAATTTGCTGACGATATATTAAAGAAACTCTTTAATATTGATGGTATAGCAAGTTCAAAAATTGCTTTTACCGATGGTAAAAATATTTCCATGATGGATTATGACGGCTTTGGACAAAGAGCTTTGGTTCGCGATGGTAGTTATGCGATATTGCCTAGCTTATCACCAGATGGCAGTCGCTTAGCCTATATTTCTTATAAAACTGGTCGCCCAACAATTGAAGTGCATTCTACTGGTGATGGTTTGCCATTAGGGTTTGCGTCATTTCCTCGTGGAACAACTAGTTCCCCTCAGTATTCACCTGATAGCGGTCGAATTGCTTTTGCATCAAGTAAGGATAGCGATGCAATGGAAATTTATGTGGCAAACTCTGATGGAAACCGTGCCCGTCGTTTAACCAACAATAGTGGCACGATTGACACATCACCACGTTGGAACCCTAAGACAGGTAAGCAGTTAGCTTTTATTTCTGACCGTACTGGCTCACCACAAGTTTTCATTATGGATGATGATGGAACTAATGTGCAGCGAGTCTTAAATGAAGGAGGACAAGCTGATTCTCCTGCTTGGTCACCTGATGGTCAGTTTATTGCTTACACTTGGAGACCTGCTGGTGCTGGTAGTTCAGATGTTTATATTATGGATATTGCAACAAAACAGATTTTGCAATTAACTCGCGGTAATGGTAGCAATGAAGCTCCTGCTTGGGCACCAGATAGCAGACATATCACATTCCAATCTAACCGAACTGGTCGTTGGGAAGTTTGGATAATGAATATTGATGGTAGCAGCGAGATACAAGTTTCTAAAGGTGGTGGCCGTTCTCCATCTTGGTCAAAATAAAACGCTATTAAATTAACCTAATCCTAATAAAGTCTAGAAAGGAGAGTTTTACAATGAAAGAAGTTCTCAAGAAGCTAATGATATTAGGCGCGGTGGTAGTTTGGGCGATTATCGCATCTGCTTGCGCTAAGCCACCCAAAGCACAACTCACCGTTTCTAAAAACCAAATCAAACAAGGTGAATCTGTTTCTGTAGAATGGAAAACTCAAAATGCCAAAGAAATTTTACTTAATGGCAAAAAAGTAGGTACAAACGGAACAGAGGTTTACACTCCTACAGACAGCACAACTTATGAAATTGTTGGTCGTAGCGGTAAAAAAGAAGCTAAAGACAGTAAAAGTGTTCAGGTTGAAGTATTACCTGCGGGTCCAACAATTACCTTAAATGCTGATCCAGGAGCAATTTCTGTTGGTGGTAAAGCTACGCTGCGTTGGTCTTCACAACGCGCAGATAAAGTAGACATTCCAGGGCTTGGAACATTTGGCCCCTCTGGTGAAACTAATATATCTCCAACCCAATCAATTACTTATACTGCTACAGCTAAAGGCCCTGGTGGCGAAGCTTCAGCTAGTGCTCGTGTTACTGTAACAGGAGATCCAACTAAAATTACTGAACCACCTAGCAATCCTAATAACCCAAATTCACAAGCAGAAGGAAGGTTTAAGGCTACTGTTCGCTCTATCTTTTTTGATTTTGATAAATCAGACTTACGCGATGATGCAAAATCGACACTAGATAAAAATGCTCAGTTCTTGACCACCACTGGAAATAACACTATTGTTTTCCGTATTGAAGGCAATTGTGATCCTCGTGGTTCAGAAGAATATAACCTAGCATTAGGTGACAAACGTGCTAATACTGCTAAAACCTATTTAGTTGGTAAAGGTGTTGATCCTTCTAGAATGGATGTAATTAGTAATGGTAAACGCAACTCTAGAGGAACTTCTGAAGGCGACCCAACGACCATTCCATCTTGGGCAAATGATCGTAGGGCAGATTTCATCTATGTTCGTGGTGGTGAAACCCTTAGGACAGAACCACCTGCAACAGCACCAGCAGATAACAAATAGTTATTTTGCTTTATGTTAACTTCCAGGAACTTGATATAAAAAATCAAGTTCCTACAGTTTTTTGACTAGTAGCTTAATAACTACTAGTTTTGTCTTTTTAGAAATTGGGAGAAAGTTATGCGTAAGTTATTACCTTTTGCCGTCGCGTTATTATTAATTGTTGCTGCAACAACACATAATTCATTAGAAGCTAAAGATAAAGATGAGTTTATTGAACTAAAAGCAGAGCTTATTGTTTTGCAAAAACAAGTTCGGAACCTGCAAGAATCCTCAGACAAAAACACAGGTCAAGTCTCAACATTACTAACACAAGTTGTTGATAGCGTTTCACTTGCGCGACGTGATATTAGCCAAACACGAGAAACTGTTGATCGTAGCCTAAGCGACATTAATGCTAGTGCTAATAACAGTAGTCAACAACTTAATCAATTTGTAGAGAAAATTAATGCTACTAACACTAGGTTAGAACGATTAGAACAACAAGTTAAAAAGATAGAGGTTATTTTTAACCCTACAACAGTAATTAAAAACTGTGATGAAGGTGAACAGCAGTATAAACAAGCTTATGGCGATTATATCCGTGGTAATTACGCCTTAGCGATTGAACAGTTTCGTAATTATGTAACTTGTTTTGCTGGAACAGAAGCAGGCGGACAAGCGCAATACCTAATTGCAGATGCTTTCTACAAACAACTTGAATTTCAAAAGGCTGTACCAGAATTAAACAAGCTAATAAACGAATATCCAAATAATAGACAAGTAGCTACGGCTCGTTATAAAAAAGCGGATTGTTTGTTAAAAACAGACAAGCGTAAGGAAGCAGAAGAAGAACTTAGACTACTAATTCAAACATATCCTACTAGCCCAGAAGCCAAGCAAGGAGAACAGGTATTAGCTAGTTTACCTCCTGAAAAAGTAGAGCCACCTCCAGTTAAAAAACCAACCCCTGCAACTAGACCAAGACGAAATTAAATAATAGATATTATTGGGGATAAATCTTAAGCCCCAACGGAGCGACATACTTCTTAAACATCAGATAAAGAGGGCGAACAGTTCGCCCCTACTATTCAACTTTTGTATTTTTTAGAATTTGGTAAACCTGCTCAAATTCTATTTCTAGGTTTTGAATTAAACCCTTTACTGATTTTTTAAACTCATGCTCTGAAACTTTTTCTATGTTATGACAAATTTCCGCCATTTTTATCGCACCTAAATTACTAGTGCTTCCTTTCAAAGCATGCGCAAGTGAACGCACATTAGTAATTTGTTCTGTAGAAAAAGCCTCTTTTAGTAGAAGTAATCTTTTCTCTGAACCTGAGCGAAACATCTCTACCAACTCTTGCCAACCGGCAGAATCACCACTATGGAGAAATTTTATTTGTTCAAGGGTTTGCCAATTTATTGAATCATCATAGGAATCAGAAGCAGCAGGCTTAGCTTCATTTTTTATAGAAATAGTACTAGTAGTTTGAGATCTGTATAACACAGTCTGTAGCTCTCGCCAGCTTAAAGGTTTACTAACATAATCATCCATACCAGCTTCAAGACAGGCTTTTCTGTCTTCTAGCATTGCTCCTGCTGTCATGCCTACAATACGTGGACGAGAAACAGGCCAAAGACGAATAATCTCCTGTGTTGCTGTTAACCCATCCATTTCAGGCATTTGTACATCCATTAAAACTAAATCAAAGGTTTGTTTTTTTAAGGCTTCTATAGCTTCCAGGCCATTTTGAGCCAAACATATTTGATAGCCTACTTTCTTTAACATTAACTCAACTACTTCCCTAACTACTTCATTATCTTCTACTAATAAAATACGTAAGGGTAGTTGTTTAGCCATTTGTTTAGCATTTGAGGCTATAAGTTGTTCTTTAGATTGAGATAACTGGCTAGAAAAAAGTGAATCTAATACATCATATAAGTGATGAGGGTTAACAGGTTTGGTTAAAAAAGCGGTAAATTCTTTTCTTATTTCTGGACTAATGCTTTGAATTTGGTTTTGAAATGCAAAAATAATAATAGGCAAACCTTTTTTATGCTTGCGAATTTCATTTATTACAAGCATTTCTGTTATTTGTGGCATATAAAGATCTACTATAACAACATCAAAATCTTGCTGTTGAATTAACGCAAGTACATCTGCTACTGTTGCTGCGGATTTAGGGATCATTGCCCAATTTTCGGCTTGTTTGATTAATGAATCACAAGTAGTTTGATTATAGTCAATAATTAATATCTTTTTGCCTGTTAAAACAACAGTATTATAAGCGTCGGAAAGTTTGCCAGTAGTACTACTAACAAGAATGGTAAAATGGAAAGTAGCCCCTTGGCCAAAAGTGCTTTCTACCCAAATATTTCCACCCATTTTTTCACAAAGCTGTTTACTAATAGCTAACCCTAGCCCTGTTCCACCATATTGACGAGTAACTGAGGCATCTACTTGAGTAAAAATCTTAAATAATTTGTCTATTTTCTCTTGCTCAATACCTATACCTGTATCTTTAACAGCGAAATGTATCTCATATTTATCATTAACTTTTCTTGCTCTGTTAACAGATAAAACTATTTCTCCTTCAGAAGTGAATTTAGCAGCATTACTAATTAAATTAACAAGGATTTGCCTTAACCTAGTAATATCTCCTAGCAGCATTATAGGGACTTCTTCGTCTATTTTGTAAACAAACTCTAAGCCTTTTTCATTAACTTTAGTGCTTACTAATTCTACAGCTTGTTCTATACATTTTTTTAAGTTAAAAGGGCTTTCTTCTAATTCTAGTTTATCAGACTCAATTTTGGATAAATCTAAAATATCACTAATTAAAGACAATAAAACATCACTACTAGTACGAATAGTTTTACTATACCCTTTTTGTTCACTTGTTAAACTAGTACTAAGTAGGAGTTCTGTCATGCCAATTATAGCTGTAAGCGGGGTACGAATTTCATGGCTCATATTGGCTAAAAACTGGGTTTTAGCTTTAGTAGAAGACTCTGCAACCCCTTTAGCTTTGGTTAATTCTAGTTCAACTAGTTTAAGTTCTGTAATATCTGTACCAGTACAAACTATGTAATCTACTTGAGAATTATTATCTAAAAGGCAAGTAAAAACCCATACAATGGTACGGTCATTTCCATTTTTAGTAATTAAGTGATACTCACATTTTTGTGGAAATTGGCCAGCAAGTAATGAGTCAAACATAGTTTTGTTTTTCTCAATTTGAGAAGGAAGAAAAAATTCTTGGAATTCTCTACCTTTTACCTCTAGGATGCTATAGCCTAAGATTTCCTCACATGTGCAATTAAACCTAACTATTCTTGCTTTTCTATCAAGTACAACAACTAAACTACTTATTGTGTCTAGGACTGCTTGATTAAAATCTCGTTCTTTTTTTAATTCTTCCTGATGGAGTTCTATTTGGCGGTCTGCCTGATATCCTCTAACTGCATTACGTATGCTAAGAGATAGGCTATCTGGGTTTAATAAAGTTTTAGGGATATAATCTGATGCACCAGCTTTCATTATCTCAACGGCCAAAGGTTCATCACCATGAGCGGTAAGAATTACAATAGGAGTTTTTTTGCCTTTTGACCGTACTTCTTGAAGGATCTCCAGACCATTTTTTCCTGGTAGACGATAATCTAAAAACACACAATCAAAACAATTACTAAGAATTTTTTCTATTGCTAGTAAACTATTATCAACCTCTTCGGCTTCAATAAGTAGCTCTGTTTTTTTTAGAGAGAGCATTATCATTTTCCTATCTAGGTCATCATCATCTACTAATAATATTTTGAGTATTTTTTCCATTCTTCCCTCAACGCTGACATAAATCCCAATAAGCTCCTAGTGTCCCTAAAGCTTCTACAAACCTTTCAAAACTAACTGGCTTAAGAATATAACCTGCTACATTTAGGTTATAAGCAGCAATTTTGTCACAATCTTCATTAGATGTAGTTAAAACAAATACACTAATAGAGCGCAAAAGTTTGTCATTTCTTAATTGCTGTAGAAATTCTATTCCACCCATTTTAGGCATATTAATATCAAGTAAAATAATTTTTGGTACAGGGTTAAGTGCTTGTCTACCATCACCTTTAAGTAAAGCCAAAGCTTCTAAACCATTATTTGCTATATATAACGGATTTTGAAATGAATTTTTCTTAAATGCACGTTGAACATTCATTACATCTACTTCATCATCTTCTATCAATAAAATGGCTGTTTTTTTATCCATAAATTATCCAGCTAACTTAGGCCACCAAAAATGGAATGCAGATCCTTTGCCTAAGTCAGATTCTAGTTTGATTTCTCCTCCCACACTTTCAATGATTTTTTTTACCAAAGCTAAACCTATCCCAACTGTTTCTACTTTATCCCTAGCAGAAAGGGTTTGAAAAATCTCAAAAACTTTTTTGTGATATTCTGGGGCAATTCCTGGGCCATTATCAGTTACAGTAAATTTATAAAAACCTGTTTCTTCTGCTAATAAAACTTTAACAAAACCATTATCACTAGAACGAAATTGTATTGCGTTTTTAAGTAAATGAAAAAACACTTGTTCCAGTTTTTCCTTAGGAGCATTAAATTTTGGCATATTAGGTTGAATATAAATAGAAAAGTCTTTTGGTTTTTCAAAGATAAAGCCTGTAGTTTCTACTAATAGTGCCCCTAGATCTACTAATTGAATGGGTGACTTTATTCGTTCAATTCTAGAGTATTGTAAAATACCATCAATTAACGCTTCTAGACGTTTAACACGTCCACGTAAAAGCCTTATATTTTGTTTAGTTTCTCCAATAGTATCATCTAAGTCTTCCTCTATCCACTCAGAAATATTGCTAATTCCTCGTAAAGGAGCACGTAAATCATGTGAAATAATGTAAGTAAAATGGTTGAAATTACTATTAGTTTTAGCTATTTTATTTTCATATTCCAAAGTAATTTTTTTTAAGTTATTTGATAAAGTTTGTATCCTGATAGTATTTTTAATTATTTGCTCTATAACATCTTCATTATTAAGAAACTTCTTTAGCAAATAATTTGCTATTCCTGTTGTAATTAAGTCTTCTCCTAGTTTCACATTATCAACAATTGCAATAATTTTTGTTAGCTCAATATTATTTAATAATTCAAGAAAAGTAGAAAACTCTTTACTATTAGCACAATAAAAAAATATACCATCTAAATTGTGTTCGTTAAC
>JAHFUF010000113.1:5418-10376 GCA_023265235.1 Blastocatellia bacterium | reverse complement strand
AGTCGCGGTCGTATTCTTACTCGTGACCTTTTACTAGAACGGGTTTGGGGACTAGAATACCTAGGAGAATCACGAACCATTGATGTTCACGTTTCCCGCTTACGGCAAAAACTAGGCGGCGATGAATATATTCAAACTGTGGTTGGGATAGGTTATCGTTTTAAAGACCCTAATCAAGAGGACGATGATGAGTGAGCAAGAGTTTTTAGATTCAAAAAACAATGAACTACACTATGAACTAACAGAAAACCCGCTCCTACACGCGCTACTTGATGTAGTTCGTGAGGCTGTCTTAATAATTGACCTAGAGACTAAAGTAGTTTTTACTAACCGAACAGCAAAAGAAATATTTGCTTTTCCTACCACTAGCCACCCTGGATTAAGGCTTACTGATATTACTAGAAATAAAGAGATTTACCATTGCTTTACAGTTTGCTTAAAAGAAAAAAGTGCTTTTGAAAAAAAAATTCGCCTTCATACCAATAGCGGGGAACGTAGTCTAGATCTTAAAGTAGAATCTATTACAACTAATGATCCTACCCTAGGAGTAAAAGTGATTGGCGTAGTAGGAACATTTTTTGATAAGACTAAACTCGAAGCTCTAGAGCAAACACGTAGAGAATTTTTTGCTAACCTATCACATGAACTACGAACGCCCCTTACTTCAATTGAGACTTATGCTGAAACCCTTTTATCTGGAGCATTATATGACCAAGAAAACAATGTCAAATTTTTGCAAATAATTGCTAAACATGCAGCACGAATGCGTAATCTAGCCCAAGATATTTCTGACTTAGCCGCCATAGAATCAGGCACTGTCCCAATGCGCCCTCAAGCTTTAAGAATTGCTCAAGTTATGCGCGAAGTAGCAGAATTACTTAAAGATGCTATAGCAGCTAAAAACATTCAGCTTTATATTTCAATTCCAGAAGATTTATTTGTTTTTGCCGATCCAAAAGGCTTTGAGCAGATCCTTTTTAATTTGGTACAAAATGCTGTTAATTTTAATCGCCCTAGTGGTTCAATTTCTGTTACGGCTGAGGCAAGCGGAGCTTATCAAGTAATCAAAGTAAAAGACACTGGTATTGGTATTGAAGCTAAACAAATCCCACGTATTTTTGAGCGTCTTTACAGAGTAGATGAATCTCGTTCCCGCAAAGAAGGCGGTACAGGGCTAGGTTTAGCCATTGTTAAACACCTAGTCCAAGCCCAAGGAGGAGCAATTTTTGTAGAAAGCGCCCCAAATGAAGGCAGCACTTTTTCTGTCTCATTACCTGCAACAACAAAAAACCATTAAAGTGTTTAGGAAGGCTAATCATTGCACAACAATGTCAATATAGTCTTCTCCACCTCCTGCTTTAACATCTCCTTTAAGAGAATAGCTTCTTTCTCCATATCTAAATATAAAGGTGGGATTAGGTGACCTAACATTTTTGTTAGCTAAAATTCTTCTTGCATTGCTTAATATATATTTACTTGTAAGTCTTGGTGAGTTTTGCCATTTAGGATCATTAGGTGTTATTTCAAATACAAGGATTTGAAAGGGTTTGTCCTTTTTAATGTCTCCAACATATACAGCAACATTTCCATGAAAATCACTTTGATTAATGATACTCATGTGTTCTTGTTGAACTATTGTACCTTGTGGATTGACTTTTCTTGTTAAAGCAGGGTAGTTTTGAAAAAATAAGTTGGCCTGTGTTTTAAGTGTGATATCACTAATATCGCACAATTTGTGAATAGCACTAGTTGCAGAAGTATCAAGCTTGTTAGCAGTATCAAAATCCTTCATTATATTCAATGCTATAACACTGCCAAGTTGAAGACGATAGCTACTATTTTGGTTAACCAAAATTTGCTGAATCCAAATTACTACTGATGGCTCTTGCTTGGCAATTTTGGCAAGATCACTACGCGCTTTATAGCGAATAGTCGGATCATCAGATTCCAGTCGTCTTTTCAAATCATCTGGTGAAAAAGGTGATGGTTGAGTACTTTGAGCATACGAAACAAATTTAAAAGGATTTTTTGCAAAACTAGGTTCAGTCATTTGGGAAGCTTGCTCAATAGGTTGTAATTCTTCTTCTTTGTTTTTATGAACTAGCACAAACCTATCTTTGTTTCTACGATAGACTATCTTAACCAAATCCGTATAAAAGTTTGAGTTACAAACTATCTCATAAGTTTTAACGTCTTCGCTTTCTTTTGTACTTTTATCCAAAATAAAGTCAATTTTTGTTCCATCTTGGATTGGGTTATTAGTAATAACCCGCCACTCATAGTCAACATTAGTTTCACGAATAATTATACGGCGCAAGTAAAGGTTCTCAGAATGAGTAAATATTCTCTCACCATCTAATAAACCTTCAATTTTACCTTTAATTATATGCTCTGATTTAGGATTATTAGTAATTGCCCACCATACACAAATAAATATAGCAAGAGCAGCGACAAATACCCAATGCCCAACATATAAGGCTAAAGCAACCCTTTTATTTGCTATTACTTCTACCATTGCTTTTCTAATTCTAGGTTCAATGAGAAAAACAAAAAAAACAAGAAGCGCAATGGGACCGTACAAAAAGATAAGGTTCATCCAAAACTCTGGATACATCATAAAAGCTCTGAGCCTCCAATTTTTAGTATTTTACAATAACTGGACTTTTTCTTTTTACTCTATAAACTTAGATTATTAAAAAGGACGTAAAATAAACATAAAAACATACAGGCTCCAGTAAAATTATTTTCTATCAACACAATAATTCGATTTTCTATTGTTTGAAAAATTTTGACCTAAACCTAAATACCAAAAATTATTGTACCGCTAACATTCTATCTAATGCGACTCTAGCCCAATGAGCAACCGTTTCTGGAACGCTGATTTGATTAACAATCGCTCCTGCTTTTAAGTTGTCCAATGCCCATAAAATATTTTCTGGTGCAATACGAAACATTGTTGAACACATACATAAATCTGGCGATAACAAGCGTACAAACCTGTCTGGATATTCGTTTTTAAGACGGTTTACTAGGTTAACTTCTGTGCCTACTGCCCATTGACTGCCAGGGGCACTATTGGCAACAGCCTTAATAATATATTCTGTAGACCCAACATAATCAGCCTTTTGCACTACTTCCCAGTTACATTCAGGATGAACTAAAACATTAATTCCTTCATGTTCTTTACGTACTGCGTCAACGTGTTTGGCTTGGAAACGGTTATGAACAGAACAATGCCCTTTCCATAAAATAATTTTTGCTTTCTGCAAAGCTTCTTCAGTATTCCCGCCTAACTCTTGATAAGGATCCCAAACTACCATTTCATCTAAGGCGATACCTTTAGCATAAGCAGTGTTACGCCCTAGGTGTTGATCTGGGAAAAAGAAAATCTTTTCTTTTTGTCCCCAAGCCCAATCAAAAATCCCTTTTGCATTGGAAGAAGTACAAACCGCGCCGCCTCTTTCACCACAAAAGGCTTTTACTGCGGCAGTAGAATTCATATAAGTAATAGGAAGAATAGAACTAATGCCCAAGTCGTCTAGCTCGTCCCAAGCTGCTTCTACTTGTTCAATTGTGGCCATATCTGCCATTGAACAACCTGCTGCTAGGTCTGGTAAAATCACTTTTTGATGAGGCTTGCTTAAAATATCTGCTGATTCAGCCATAAAATGCACACCACAAAAAATAATAAATTGTGCTGTGCGTCTAGCCGCCATTTCAGAAAGCTTAAAAGAGTCTCCGCGTAAATCTGAGTGACAAATCACATCATCGCGTTGATAGTGATGCCCCAAAATTACTAACTTCTGGCCTAGTTCGCGACGTATTGCTTCTATCCGCTCGCTCAGTTCTGGTTGGCCAACATTAAAGTAAGCTTCAAAAGGTCTTACTACTCTTTTTAATGTCGCTACTTGCATTGTGATTCTCCCTAAAAATATTTGAGCTTGAGAAAAATTTCACTAGCTCAGTTGCTATTATGCTAATCTAGAGAACTTATTAGTGTCAAGTGAAAAAAATCACAAACTCCCTAAATTCATTAACAGTTGTTTTTCTAATCAGTTATGAAAAGTGGCTTTAATTTGTAGTTGTCACTGTGGAATAATCTTGCTACTCGCTAGATTAAAACAAATTAAGCCAAGGCTTATATTTGCATGTTTTTATTATCACTAAGGGAATTGCAATGTTAATAAAAAAACCATCTGACATTAAAAGCAGTGAAGTTACTAATGAAAATCTATATTTTTCCCGGCGTAACTTTATTTATGCTGCGGCACTAGCAACAAGCACTGTAGCAACAGGATGGGGATATAGACAGCTTTTTGTACCAGAAGAAAAAGTTGTTGTTAATCAAGAGGCTATTTCAAATATTCAACCTTCCTCTACCCCATTAAACCTAAACGGCGAAGAGCCTACAGAGTTTGTAGACATAACTAATTACAATAATTTCTATGAGTTTTCTCTCTCTAAACAAGGGGTAGCAGGCAAAGCAAAAGGTTTTGTTTCTCGCCCTTGGACAATTAAGGTAGAAGGCCAAGTCAATAAGCCTAAAACCTTTGATCTTGAACAGCTCTTTAAGATAAGCCCCCTAGAAGATCGTACTTATCGTTTGCGTTGTGTTGAAGCTTGGTCAATGGTTGTGCCTTGGGTAGGGTTTCCCCTAGGAAAATTACTAGAGCAAGTTGAACCGCTTTCTAGTGCTAAATATGTAGCTTTTGAAACTCTAAACGATCCTAGTAGAATGCCTAATCAGAAAACATCAGGGCTTTCTATGTTTAACGCCTTAGACTGGCCTTATGTAGAGGGGTTAAGACTAGATGAAGCAATGCATCCTTTAACGATTCTTGCTGTAGGGGTTTATGGAAAAGTCCTCTTACCACAAAATGGCGCACCTATTAGACTAGTAGTTCCTTGGAAATATGGCTTTAAGAGTATTAAATCTATTGTAAAAATTAAGCTGGTTG
>JAHFUF010000113.1:0-5408 GCA_023265235.1 Blastocatellia bacterium | reverse complement strand
GGTTGATCGTCAGCCTGTAACTACTTGGAGTGCTGAAGCACCAGGTGAATACGGGTTTTATGCTAATGTTAACCCTGAAGTTTCACACCCTCGTTGGAGTCAAGCAGAAGAACGCCGTATTGGTAATTTTGCTTATCGCGATACTCAGCTTTTTAATGGCTATGGTGATCAAGTAGCTAATCTTTATAGTGGTATGGACTTACGTAGAAACTTTTAACAAATTATGAATAATAATGACATACGTTTTAATAAAGCAATAATTTTTATCAATGGCCTAATACCAGCTATTTTGCTGGCTTGGGATGCTTATCATCAAAAGCTAGGAGCAAACCCACAAGAATTTGCAATTCACACTACAGGCAGTTGTACAATAATTTTTCTAGTAATAACTTTATCTATAACCCCACTACGTAAAATAACTAATTGGCATACCTTAACTAGGTATCGCCGTATGCTAGGGCTACTTGCTTTTTTCTATATCTCTTTACATTTTTTGTCTTATGTTTGGTTCACCAAGTTTTTTAATCTAAGCAAAATCCTAGAGGATATACTTAAGCGTCAGTTTATTTTTATTGGTCTAATTGCATTTTTAATTTTATTAACTTTAGCCATTACATCTTCAAACAAAATGGTCAAGCGTCTTGGTGGACAACGCTGGCGCAAAATACACTGGTATGTGTACCCAGCTATGGTATTAGGCATAACTCACTATTGGATGTCTGTAAAGTTAGACACTAGTCGACCTATGATATTTATGACAATAGCAGTGATTTTACTATCATATCGTTATTTTTCTGCCCGGCCAGAAAAAGCTGGTTTATTTAAACAATCTCCTAGATAGGCCAAGGCTGTTTAATTGTCTTAATTTGTCTTAAGCCGCAAAGCGGCGAAATAATTGTAACCCAGGGCGTAAGCCCTGGGTTTGCAATGAGATAGAGACAAAGCCCCAACGGGGCGAAAGAATAAAAATATTTGTTGTTTATTCTTTCGCTACTTCGTAGCTTAAAGATCTAACTTACTGAAAACCCAGGGCTTACGCCCAGGGCTACAATTATTTCGCCCTTTCAGGGCTTTCGGGACTTTGAAAATTAAACAGCCCTGTAGATAGGCAAAAACACAAATCCAAGTTATAATTGCCGTTACCAAACTATATATCTATTAAATTACTGAGAGGAAAACTCGCATGACAGCAGCCACAATCGGCGCAATGACTGCCGATGAGATGATAGATCTTTGTAAACGTCATAGTATTTATGAATGGTCAGCACAATCTGCCATTAATCCAATCCCTGTAGCCAAAGCCAAAGGCGTCTATTTTTGGCAACCTGATGGAAAACGCTTTCTTGATTTTAATTCCCAGTTAATGTGTGTAAACATTGGGCATGGTGATGAACGAGTTATTGAAGCAATTAAACGTCAAGCCGACACTCTACCCTATGCTAATCCTTTTATGGCCACTGAAGTCCGTGCTCGCCTTGGACAAGTACTAGCAGAAATTACTCCAGGAAACTTAAATAAGTTTTTCTTTACCCTAGGTGGTGCTGAAGCTAATGAAAACGCCATTAAAGCCGCTCGTCTCTATACAGGAAGACATAAATTAATTGCTCGTTACCGTAGTTATCACGGTGCAACAGCAGGAGCAATGACTCTTACAGGTGATCCTCGTCGTTGGGCTAATGAACCTGCGATTTCTGGAGTATTAAGAGTATTTGATCCTTATCAATATCGCTGTAATTTCTGTAAACTAACTGGTAGTTGTACCTTAGACTGTCTTAATCATGTAGAAGAAGTGATGATGTATGAAGGGCCTCAGACAATTGCGGCTATGTTTGTTGAATCAGTAACAGGGACTAACGGCATAATTGTCCCACCAGATGGCTATATGCAGGGCTTACGCTCTTTATGCGATAAACACGGCATTTTATTGGTTTGCGATGAAGTAATGAGCGGGTTTGGTCGTACAGGAGAATGGTTTGCTGTAGATCATTGGAAAGTTGTTCCTGACCTAATGCCAATGGCTAAAGGGCTTACTAGTGCTTACCTACCAATGGGCGCGCTAGCAATGAAAGAAGAAATTGCTGAATTCTTTCATACAAAGGTATTTGCAGGTGGTTTAACTTACAATTCACATCCTATGGGTTGTGCGGCAGCACTTGCAACTATTGATGTTTATAAACAAGATAACCTAATTGAAAATGCACGCAAAATGGGTGAAGTACTTAAGCACGAACTAGCACGATTAACAGAAAAACACCCATCTATTGGTCAAACTCGCTCTATAGGATTGTTTGGTATTGTTGAGCTAGTACGCAATCGCAAGACTAAAGAGCCAATGGCACCATTTAACGGAACATCTCCTGAAATGACTAAGCTTGCAGCTTTCTTCCGTGAAAATGGTCTTTATACTTTTGTACGTTGGAATAATTTCTTTACTAATCCTCCTCTTTGTATTACCGAAGAACAATTAATGGAAGGTCTTGATATTATTGACCGTGGATTAGAAATCACTGATCAAGGAGTAACAGATTAAAAACACTTCTAAGAATTGTTAGGCAATAATTTATCCCTAACAATTCTTAGACACATCTTAAAAAAGAAGGAATATGGAAATATTTGATTTAACAAGACTTGGTTGGAATGAATTTTTTGCTGGACATTTCTCTTCTCTTAAATCTGCTGGTTATGAAATCGGTAGAGTCGCCCTAGAAAATCGTCATCAATACCTGCTTTATACAAAATCTGGAGAAGTTATTGGAGAAACTACAGGAAGATTACTGCATTTTGCTGACACCTCAGCAGACTTACCCAAAGTAGGCGATTGGGTAGCCTTTCAAGCCCTTCCAGAAGAAGGAAAAGCCATTATCCATGAGATTTTACCTAGAAAATCTGTTTTTTCCCGTAAAATTGTTGGTCGTAAGGTGGAAGAACAAGTAGTTGCTACTAATGTTGATATAGTTTTTGTTATCCAAGGTTTAGACCATGATTTTAACCTACGCCGTTTAGAACGTTATTTAGTGATGATTTTTGAAGGTAAATCTAACCCTGTGGTGGTCTTAAACAAAGTAGATCTCTGTCCTGACCTAGAAGACAAGATTGCAGAAGTTAAAAAAGTAACTGGTAATGTTCCAATTATTCCGCTTAGTGCCAAAACTGGTGCGGGAGTTGAAGAACTAAAAGCATTAATTAAACCAGGCTCAACTTATGCTTTTACTGGCTCATCAGGAGTTGGTAAGTCTACTTTACTTAACAAATTATTTTCCCAAGAAATACAACTAACGGCTGATGTTAGGGAAGGTGACTCTCATGGTCGCCACACTACAACCTGCCGTAAAATGTTTATTTTACCTGATGGTGGCTTACTAATTGACACTCCTGGAATGCGTGAAATTCAGCTTTGGTGTAGCGATGACACCTTATCAGATACATTTTCTGATATTGAAGAACTAGCTTTAACTTGTCATTTCAGCAATTGCACACACATTAAAGAAATGAAGTGTTCAGTATTAGGGGCTTTAACAACAAAAGAGGTTTCTGCCGAACGTTATGATAGTTTCTTAAAGCTACGTGCAGAAGCGGCTCAAATAGCGACAAAACAAAACGTGAGCAAGTTTTTGGAAAGAAAACAAGAAAATAAAAGTGCTCAACGCAGCTTTAACAAAGTAAAACACAAAAGACAATGAACCGTCCCAGCGTTTCAACGCTGGGCTATTATCAAATGCCTCAATGGGGCATTAAAATTAAAAAAATTGAATAATCCTAGCAATATCTACTAATCAACAGAGTAGGATTTCTGATGTTAAAAGCTAATGATAAAATAGGCCCATATACTTTAATCAAACAGTTAGGTAGAGGTACTTTTGGGATAGTCTGGTTAGCAGAAAAACGTACTGTAATGGCAACATCGCAAGTGGCATTAAAGATACCGCTAGAAGAAGAACCAGACATAGATGTAATAAAACAAGAAGCAGGGCTTTGGGCGCAAATAGGAGGACACCCTAATGTGCTACCAATGATAGAAGCCAATATTTATGATGAGCAAGCAGTAATTGTTAGTGAGTATGCTCCTGATGGTTCACTAGAATCTTGGTTAAAAAATAATGGTGGCAAAGCACCTTCTATTGAACAAGCTGTAAACCTAGCTTTAGGAATTTTGTCTGGGTTAGAGCATTTACATTCTAGAAAAGTACTACACCGAGACTTAAAGCCAGCTAACATTTTGCTGCAAGGAGAAACACCAAGACTAGCAGATTTTGGATTATCTCGTATTTTAAAAACTACAGTACAATCAACTAAAGAGGCAGGAACACCCGTCTATATGTCACCAGAAGCATTTGATGGTAAGAAAGTATTGCCATCAGATCTTTGGGCAGTAGGAATTATTTTTTATCAGCTATTAACAGGCCAATTTCCTTTTCCAATTAAAGAATATTCTGCTTTAGTTGGAGCTATCCTAACAAAAGATCCTAGACCTTTACCCTTACCACTATCTAAACAATTCCAGCAAACAATTAGTAAGGCATTGGAAAAGAATCCATCAAATCGTTATCAAACTGCTACAGAGATGAAATTAGCTATCAAGAATGCTTGGCAGAGAATTCCTGATAAACCTGAAAAGACCAACACTACATTTATAGTAGCTACAGCAGTAGTAGTTTTGCTAGTAGTGGCTGCTATAAAATTTAGTAATAGCTCAATTCCTATTGTTTCTAACAGTCCAACCCCTAATATTGCTAATACACCTATATCTACACCTATATCTACACTTACACCTATATCTACACCTATACCAACACCTACATCTATACCTACATCTATGCCTAAGACTAAAGCAAGTAATACTCAACCATTTGAATTTGAAACAGTAAAAGTTGATGCTACTGGAAAAATAACAGAGAGAGCCAAAAAATCAGCCAATCAATTTATAGAAGACCTAGGCAATGGTATTAAATTAGAAATGGTGGAAGTACCAAGTGGCACTTTTACAATGGGATCACCTAGTTCAGAAGCAGAAAGATATAGCAATGAAGATCCACAACATCAAGTAACAGTACCAGCATTCTACATAGGGAAATTTGAAGTAACTCAAGGGCAATGGCAAACAGTGATGGGAAATAATCCAAGTTACTTCAAGGGAAATGATAGTCTACCTGTAGAACAAGTAAGGTGGGATAATGTAGTAGAATTTTGCAGAAAGTTGAGCAAAAAAACAGATCGGGAGTATCGATTACCAAGTGAAGCAGAGTGGGAGTATGCTGCGCGTGCTGGTACTACAACACCTTTTGCTTTTGGACAAACAATAAATCCAGAGATAGTAAATTATGATAGTAATTACCCGTATGGCGAAGCACCAAAAGGAACTTATCGTGGCAAAACAACAACAGTAGGTAGTTTACGTATCGCTAATGCCT
>JAHFUF010000112.1 GCA_023265235.1 Blastocatellia bacterium | reverse complement strand
ATGGTTGTGCATATGAGAGGAAGCTGTATAAAAGGTTAGCTTCTTGTAGATGTGTTCTACAAATTAACACTAGGCGAAATCACTTGGGTTAAGTATCCCCATCTTAAAAGCATAAAGCGTAAAGTCAGAACGAGTTCGTAATCCTAGCTTTTCACCAAGACGTAACCTATAACTCTCTACAGTCTTGACGCTTACGTGTATTTGTTCTGCAATTTGTTTGTTTGTAAACCCTTTTGCTAATAGTTGAAGTATTTCGTTTTCTCTATTGCTAAGTAAACTTTTGGGTTTGTTTGGTTGTTTATTCGGTTGGTGCATAAGTAGTTCCTGAAGTAGGCTAGTACCAAGGTTTTTATATATAGACATTTGCCCTTGATGTACTGTGCGAATAGCAGATAACAGTTCTGTGTCAACTACTTCTTTTGTAATATAGCCTAATGCACCTGCTGAGAGTGTTGCACGAACATATGCTAGGTCATCATGCATTGTAAGAATTAATATTTTCATATTTGGACAGAGTTTTAGTATCTGACCTATAAGCTTAATACTATTAGTATTAGGCATTGAAATATCCAAAATAGTTACGTCAGGAGTTAGTTCACCAATTTTTAGTTCACCAATTTTTTTTAACGCTTCTTGTCCATTCATCGCTTCACCAATGACTTCTAGATCAGTTTGTGCATTGATTAGTAAGCGAAGCCCTGTTCGCAAAATAGTATGATCATCCACTATAAATATCTTTATTTTTGACATAATTATTGCTCTTTTGTAGTAAAAGCTTTTATAGGTTTTTTATTTTTTGCTCAGGTTTATTATTTTTAACAGGAATTTGTATAGAGATTTTAGTTCCTTTTCCTGCTTTTGATTTAATTAGAATAGATCCTGCCAAGAGGTTAACACGCTCACACATACTATAAAGGCCAAGATGCTTAGAAACAGCCGCTTGGCGAAGAGTAGCTTCAACATTAAACCCACACCCATCATCTATTATCTTAAGATGTATATTGGATGTAGTGCTCTCAATAACTATCTTGACATTTTGGGCTTGTGAATGCTTGGCGATATTTGTTAAAGCTTCTTGAACAATCCTATAAAGTACTATTTCTATTGTAAACGGTAGCTGGGTTTGCTTTAGGTTTCTAGTAGTGATTTTAACAAAAGTCCCATAAGATTTTGTGTAATCATCTATATAGCGATTAAGTGCTATAACAAGTCCAAGGTCTTCTAAAATATTGGGATGTAAGCCTTGATATAAGCGTTTTAAGTTTTTTACGGTTTGTGAGGTTATCTCACGTAGGAAACTTGATTGAGTTTGTGCACTTTCTAAAGTTTCTGCCATCTCTATAGCCTTAAACCCAACTAGTAGTGCCGTTAAGGATTGACCTGTTTCGTCATGTAATTCACGCGCAATCCATTTTCGCTCTTGTTCCTGAGTCACTAATAGTTGACTTAGAAGTTGTCTGCGATTTTCCTCTGCTAATCGTCGCTCAATAAACTGACCTATTTGGCTTCCTAGTGTAGTCAACATATCTAGTAAGTTTTGGTTTGGCTCTTGGACTTCTCGACTAAAAGAGTCAATAACACCAAAAAACTCATCCATAACTACAATTGGAAAGCCAAAAGCACTTCGTAATCCATCTCTAATAGCGGCAGGTAATCGTAGAAATTTAGTGTCTTTACTAAGGTCTGTAATCCACAAAGGAGAACGACTAGCCCAAACACGGCCAGGTAGACCAATACCAAATGGAAATGTAATTCGCTTGGTTATCTCATTGAAATCTGAAAGCTTAATAGAAGGAATATGCCAAATTTCACTACTACGTAGTACATTTGTAGTGCGATCAAGTGCCCAAAATGTACTAATTTCCCATTCAAAACATTTACAAATAACCTCAAGGATTTTAGGAATGGCATCATTTAATGTAATAGATTCTGCCAGTATACGTGTGACAGCATATTGTGTGTTTAGTTTTCTTTCAATTCGTTTATATTTTGTAATATCGTCAACTATAATCACAATAGTATTAGTGGTATGTACTGAAAAAATAGAGATATCAATTGGAGACCCATCTTTTTTTTGGTAATGTAATTCTATGCCATTAAAGTCTTTACCAGTTAAAATTTGTTCGCGTAAAAAAAGAAATTCATTCTGTTTTTCTTTGTGTTCATGAGTCATTAGAAAAGGTTGGTCTATAACCTCTTCTTTTTTCCAACCGAAAATTTGCTCAGCAGCAGAATTCCACAGTCTAATATTTCCATTAGAATATAATTCTATAATAGCTAAAGGAGAGACTTGGATTAATACTTTAAGTGCTTCATAATCTTCTTGTAGGATCTGTTGAATCTGCTTAGGGCTACTCATTTTGTATATTATTCTTACTATTACTTAGCATAATAGCCACGTCTAGTTCTTACTGCTAAATCTGCTTTATCAACTTTTACTTTTAACTTACGCCATGTGCCATCACGATTAGAATTAGTAGGGTAATAGGAAATACTATAGAGTGTACGTAAGTCCGCGGCTACTTTTTCATAAACGCCGTCTAGATTGTCTGGTTGGTCTACCTTAAAGTAAACCCCCCCAGAACTTTCAGCCATTGCTCCTAGTTGTTTTCGTGCTATGACATAACTACCAGGTTCTTCTATCATGTGGCTAACATTATCTTGTTCAGTATCAAAATAGATAGGAAAAACTAAAACACCCATTTCTTGAACCTTACGCAATATTTGATCAAATGTGACACGAGAAGGCATAGGATAAGTTACACTAATAGAATTATCAACGCCGTCAGATAAAACTACTACAGCATTACGTTGACCTTCTACTTGCTTAAACATCTGTGTTAAGGTAAACCAAGTGGCTTCATAAAAGGCCGTTCCGCCTTTAGGCATAGTCATATATTGCAAACGTTGTTTAATTAACTGTCGATCATTGGTAAGCTCAGAAACTACTTGTACTGTACGAGTAAATGTAACAATTGCTATGCGGTCTTCTGGGCGACTTATATCAATAAAACGTAAAACAGCACGTCGCAATACATCAATTTTATCAATGATACTACCACTAAGATCAATTAAAATTACTAAGTTAAAAGGTGAGTTAACTGGTTCAAAATGTTCTATTTGTTGTTGAACCCCATCTTCAAAAACTTGGAAATTGTTGTTTTTGAGATTATTAATAGCACGACCATCACGATTCATCACACTAACATTTAAGGAAACTAGCTTAGTATCAATCTTAATTGTGCCATCATCAAAATTATCATCTTTATTAGTAGAAGGGTTTTGTACATTGGAGTTGTTGTTCTCACGCTTAAGTATTAGCGTACTAGCATTATTTTTAGAATTTATATTATCTGATGGATCTTGGCTTACATTATTATCTCTTGACGGGTTATATTGAGGTGAACTTTGGTTGCTATCATCACTAGGTGAATTAGCTGAATTAGCCGAAGTGTTACCAGATAAGCTATTATTTTTGCGTCGTTGTAGTGGTGGAGGTTGTTGAGGGTTATTTTGATTAGATGGATTATTTTGATAATCCTGATTGTTATTAGGGTTGTTTTGATTGTTGTAATCATCATTTTGTTGTGGGCGAGCACCTGGAGGAGGGATTATTCTTACACCAACTCCACCTTGGCTATCTGTGTTGCTGTTAGAACGATTACGATTTACTCCTAAACTTCCTCCATCAATAGTGTTATTTGTGTTATCAGAATTACGCCCAGCACCAAAAATATCTGTAGAATTTGAGCCAGATTTATTGGAATTATTAGGCTTATTAGAATTACTAGGCGACTTATTAGAACTGCTAGAATTATTGCTTAGGTCACTACTACTGTTACCGTTACTACTGCTACTACCACCATAACTACCACCATAAGTGTAAGGTTGATTGTTGTTATTAGATCTTCTGTTAACTGTTGGAGGCGCGGAACCAAACAAAGAGTCATTGTTTGGGTTACTATTGTTATTGTTGGAGTTATTAGAGTTATTGTAATAGTTGTTAGAATCTGTACTAGAGCTAACAGCAGGTGCCGAAGGTATTGTAGCAACATCTTGATCAAGTTCACGCTCAAGTGTTGCTAAAAGAATATTACCGCTAGTGCTACGTAGTATAACTGGATTGCCACCAGAGTTAAGTTTTCCCTGTAGAGATTTATTAGTAGGAGTGCCATAAGGATCAATAGGGATTTCAGCTTTAATAGCTCCTGATGTGGTGGTCATAACTACGTCGGCGTCTTGTGATGGCGGAGACTCTAGTTTGATGTTGCCAGTAGATGTTTCTACTAATGCACTAGCAACAGCACCACGAATTTGGACTGCTCCGCTAGCGGTAATAATTCTTAAGCTAGTATTTCTTGGCACAAAGACAGACAAATCCACACGAGAAGTTTTTTCTACTGGTTGGGATTTAATATTGATCTGGCTTTTTGTATTAAAGAAGGCTACGTCAGAAAGAGCTACAGGGGTATTAGGAGGTTCAACCTTTTTTGCTGTGACATGGACTAGCTCTTCTGCCCAAACTTCTACTTTAACTTCGCCACTAGTATTTTCAATTTTTACCGTACCACCAGTTTTAAACTCAAAGCTTTGGTCTAAAATCTCATATTTGGTTGCCTGTAAAGTAGGGGCAAATATAAGTAGCATAGCAAATAAAAAGATCGCGCCAACTAAACGCGATCCTAAAATAGTTGAAATAAGTTGAGTAAGTTGCTTTTTCATAACGCAAACTCCAGCTATTAATACTTAATTAGGATACAAAGCAATTCCTTAAAGTTAAGATAATGTGCCTTGAGGGATAGTTAAAACAGGACAAAAAGCACCTCTAACAATACGTTCAGCATCTCGTCCTGGTAAGGACGTGCTAGAAGTAGCTTTAGCAGTGCCAAGAATAATTAAGTCAATATCTTTTTCTGAAGCTATTCTTAGTACTTCTTCAGAAGGACTTCCTTCGGTTAACAAAGTTTCAGTCGTAATATCACTAGCTTCCTTAGCAAGTTGGGAAAGGCGTTCATTAGCATCTGAGCGTACACGATCTTCTACATCTATAATTTTACTTAATGATACTGCTTGAATATAGCCAAGAAATGAGCCAATTGAATGAATAATTGTTAACTCTGATTGATGGGCGCGAGCTAATTCAAAAGCTAAACGTTTAGCTGTATTGTCACTTTCTGAAAGACTTGTGGCAAACAAGAGCCGATTAAGTGCAATATTGGTTTGCGTTCCTTTGTAATAAACAAAGTTATGCATTGGGTGACGAGTAAATAACATAGGGCAGCTAGCATGTGCCATTATACTTAGTGCAGTTGAGCCAAGTGCTCCACCTAATCCTGGTCGAGCAGTTGTGCCAATAGTAGCAAAATCAATCCCATGGTCACGAATAACACGGGGGATTTCATCTTTAGGGCTTCCTTCTGTTAACAATAATTCTACTTTTAATCCTGTTACAAGCGGCGAATGAGCAAGAGCTTCCATTTCTCGCTTAATAGTTACCAACCATTCATAATTGTTGTCTGCTAGTGCTCGCTCAGAAAGCTTAATAGCATTGGGAGGGAGGCTAGCTTCTTGGGAATTATGAATGTAGAGTGTTGCGTTGTGCTCGCGAGCAAAAGCCGCCGCGTATTTAAGTGCGCTTTTGGAACTAGTAGAAAAATCAGTCGTGAACAGAACGTTCTGGAACGGGTACATAATTATGCCTCGATTAAAAATGTTTAGAAAACCGTTTTTAGCGGTAATAGACTTGCCAAATTATTGTAGCCTAACTATCTTATCTATGTCTACTCACCGCATGGAAGTATAGGACACTTAAAATTTAAGTCCCGATAGCAGTTCGTAATTAGAAATAGCCTAATGCTTTAGAATGGAAAAATAAATCAAATCAGAAAGGTCACTTTTATGCCAAAAGTTTATCTTGCACTAGTAATACATGCTCACCAACCTGTAGGAAATTTTGATCATGTGGTTGAAGATGCTTATCAAAAATCTTATTTACCCTTTGTAAAAACTCTGGCCAAACACCCTGAAATCAAAATGGCACTGCATTTTACAGGATCTTTACTTAATTGGTTTAAGGCTAATCACCCTGATTACTTGACTTTATTAGGCGATTTGGTAGCAAACCAACAAATAGAACTTATTTCTGGCGGGTTTTATGAACCAATTTTAGCTATTTTGCCTTTTAAGGATCGTTGTGAACAGATAGTTAAACTTAATGAGTTTTTATTAAAAGAGTTAGGCTATCAAGCTAAAGGAATGTGGACAGCAGAAAGAGTTTGGGAAAGTAATTTAGTTACAGCAATTGCTGAATCTGGGATTAAGTATACTATACTAGATGATACTCATTTTAGAATGGCAGGGCTAAGAGATCAGGAGCTTTTTGGCTACTATGTTACTGAAGATCAAGGGCAAACCCTTAAGCTTGTTCCTTCAAGTATGAAAGTTCGTTACTTAGTACCATTTGCTGAACCAAAAGAAACAGTAGCTTATTTGCATGATTTATGGGAAAACTCTGATCAAGATCTCCTAGTAGCAATGGGTGATGATACAGAAAAATTTGGGGTTTGGCCAAAAACCTATCAACTTTGTTACCAAAAACATTGGCTAGATCGCTTCTATCAGGCTTTAGCTAATGAAAGTGATTGGTTAGAAACAGTTAAATTAGGAGATTATTTAGAAAATAGCCAACCTTCAGGAAGAATTTATCTACCTACTGCTAGCTATTCTGAAATGATGGAATGGGCTTTACCTGCAAATGTTTCTCAAGAATTTGTAGAGCTAAAACATCAATTACACAAACTTGCAGGACTCGCAGAAAGTGAGAAACTAGGTGAATATCTACAAGGAGGCTATTGGCGTAATTTTCTAGTACGCTATAGAGAAAGTAACTTAATCCATAAAAAAATGCTCCAAGTTAGCGAACGAACACATAAGCTTTATCAGAAATATCAAAAAGAGTCAGAATCAATTTGTTTAACCACGTCTGATAACCAAAATGTTATGCAACTTAAAGAAGCCTATGATTATGTCTTGCAAGGTGAGTGTAATGATGCTTTTTGGCATGGCGTATTTGGGGGGCTTTATGCTCCTAACCTACGTAGCGCTTCTTTAATGAGTTTGATTAAAGCAGAATATCTATTAGACAAAGTAGAGTTTGGAGATCAAGTTGATTGGATTCAAGCAAAGGAGTTTGATTTTGATGGTGATGGGGTAAATGAGATAGAAATCCAGACTAATAATTTTGCTGCTGTTTATGATATTCAAGAAGGCGGGCTTAGCATTTTAGACTTTAAGCAAAGGAGTTTTAGCTTAATTAATTCATTACAAAGAAAACTAGAAGCCTATCATAAACGTGTCAGAGAAATATCTGAGCAAGAAAAACTGTCTGAATTAGCTCAGGAAAATGCTACTACCTATTCTACTTTAGCAGAAGAACATATTAGACACGTAAGTGAAGGTACTGTTATAGACTTAGGAAAAGATGGTGTAGAAACAATTCATGAAATTGCTAAGGTTAAGGAAAAAGGGCTAGATCGTTTTTTAGTATATGATTTTTATCCTCGTAATTGTTTTACAGTTTATGCTCTAGCCAGTAATGCGAGCTTAGATGGTTTTGCTAAACAAGAGTTAAAGGGTAATTCTTTGATTGCCCAAAGAGGCAACACAAAAATTAATTCTTCTACTCAACTAAGAGCAACAGAAATTAGTGTTAACCATCAATTAAACCTAACTGCTATTGGGTTCAATGAAACAATAGAACTACTGCAAAGACTTGTTTTTGTTGCCAATGACTTAACAATAAAATGTCCTGTATTATTAACTAAAAATACTGGGTTTGATGGACGTTTAGCAATAGAGCTAAATATTAACCTACTAGCAGGAGACGCACACGACCGCTATTTTCGTTTTGGTGATGAGCAACATAGGCTTAATTGGCAAGGTATTGCCGTAGAGCAAAAAGAAATAACCCTAGTAGACCAATATTTTAGAGTTAGTGTTAAACTCAGTTGTAATCAAGCTATTGATTGGTGGGTTTATCCAGTTTTTTCTGTATCACAATCTGAAGAAGGTTTTGAGCGAGTCTATCAAGGCTCATCAATACTAGCAATTTTACCAGTTAAAGAGCTAATGCTAAAAACTTTAGAAGTAAACCTTACTGCAATAGCTCTTTAAGTTCTTTAAGGAAATTTTTATAACTTAATTAATCGATAAAACGATACTTAAAAATAGACCAAAGAGCAGTGACACCATCTTTCCAGCCTATTTTTTTGCCTTCAGAGTAGTCACGGCCACTATAGGAAATAGGCACTTCATAAATTCTACAGTGTTTTTTGGCTACTTTTGCAGTGATTTCAGGTTCAAATTCAAAACGATCTGATTTCAGGTTAATACTTTTAATTACTTCTGTCTTAAACACTTTATAACAGACTTCCATATCAGTGAGGTTAAGATTAGTCATCATATTGGAAAGGGTTGTAAGTATTGTATTAGCAATCATATGCCAAAAAAGATGTACTCGACGTGGGCCACCACCACCTAAAAACCGTGATCCAAAAACAACATCAGCACGACCATCTAGTAAAGGTTCTAGTAAAGAGAAATATTCTTTGGGATCATATTCTAAATCTGCGTCTTGAATGATTATATAGTCGCCTGTACACTTGCTAATAGCAGTACGTACAGCAGCACCTTTACCACAATTTTTTTCATGATAAAAAACCTTAACATCTGGATATTTGCCTTCCACATGTTCACGTAAATAGTTTATTGTGCCATCTTTGGAGGCATCATCAACAAGAACTATTTCTTTATTAATATTGACACTTCGTACACGTTGAATTATCTCTTCAATGGTGCGAATTTCATTATAAACAGGCATTACTACAGATAGGGTAAAAGGTTTTTGAAATAGACTATTTGAGGCTTGAACCTCTACTGTTTGTTGATGAGTTTTGTTTAAAGACATATTTTTTGTTCCAAATATTATTTTATTTTTAGGTTAATAGTATAAAACCAACAGGGTTTTAAGCTTAGAGGTAACAAATAAAGCCAGGATTATAACATTGATTAATAAAGAAAAAGTAATAGTTTTGTGCTGAAACAACCAAAATAATAGTTTTCGAGGAAACCATGCAAGTGAGTATAGATAATAATGTAACTAGAGGCTATGGTTTATTAGAAGGGTTTTTAGCCAATCAGAGAGTGAAAATTGCTGATAGTTTAATCCCTTCAGAGCATAGAAAAGGCAATATTTTAGATATTGGCTGTGGTTCATACCCACTGTTTTTAACTTCAACCGAATTTGCTAATAAATATGGCTTAGATAAAGTTGTAAGGTCTGATGCTATTAAATCATTTACTGAGAAACAAATAAACTTAATTAATCATGATAATGAATTGGATGATAAATTACCTTTTGAAAATGACTTTTTTGATGTTGTAACCATGCTAGCAGTCTTTGAACATATTGAGCCAACAAAATTAACTGACTTATTAAGCGAGATCAAACGAATACTAAAACCTGGCGGGGTTTATGTTATGACTACTCCAGCCGTTTGGACAGATGGATTATTGCGTTTTCTGGCTAAACTGCACTTAGTAAGCTCAGCAGAAATAGAAGAACATAAAGACGCTTATAATTTTAAGAAAATCGCTATGTTTTTAACTCAAGCAGGTTTTTTAGAACACAAAATGCAGTTTGGATATTTTGAATTATTTATGAATATTTGGACTACAGCAAGAAAGTAATCGAAAAGTACTACCATATACCCTAGATCCTCTATTGCTTAAACCCTTTTATAGCAACCTGTTTAGATATAGATTAAAAGCGGGTGTTTTTTAACTTGTCACGCCTATAGTCATCCCCTACGATGTGAACTATTTTACACATTTCATATAAACGAGAGCGTAGTCTTACGCCTAAGCGATCGGATAGGGTTTCACCGTAGTTAGAATTAGCAGAAGGAGTGTCTAAGAAATTGGAAGTAAAGATAGTAAGTTTTTTGTTGTTATAACGACGGTTAATGATTTGGGTCATAGTGTCTTGTACCCAAGGAGTCGGTTTAGTCGCGCCAAGTTCGTCTAATACTAAAACATCTGCTTCATAAATTGGTGCTAGAACTTGTAACTCACTAGTTGCGGTAGTAGGGTTGTAACTTTCTTGAATCTCTTTTAGTAAGTCACGAAAATCATAGAATAGACACAAAAGACGGGCTTTACTAATTACTTCTTTTAATGTTGCTACTGCTAGGTGAGTTTTTCCTAGGCCACATTCACCTACAAAGAGCAGACCAAATTCTACACTAGGATATTCTTTGACAAAATGCTTAGCTTCCATTAAAGCTCTGGCTTGAGAGGTAAATGCGTCTAATTGTGGTGGC
>JAHFUF010000709.1 GCA_023265235.1 Blastocatellia bacterium | reverse complement strand
ATAAAGAGATAAAAATAAAAACCCATTATGAGTCCTTATCGCACACACAGATTCCAAAAATTGCTGTACCTAGGTTTAGGTCATGGGGTGATGTGTTGAAATGGAGTTTACAGGAAAACTTTCCAGGTGAGTTTCCCTATACTGCTGGTCTTTATCCTTTTAAGCGCGAAGGTGAAGATCCAACACGTATGTTTGCTGGAGAAGGTGGGCCTGAACGTACTAACAAACGTTTTCACTATTTAAGTAAAGGTTTGCCTGTTGCACGTCTAAGCACGGCTTTTGATAGCGTGACGCTTTATGGAAATGATCCAGATTACCGTCCAGATATATACGGTAAAGTAGGTAATGCAGGTGTTAGTATATGTTGTTTAGATGATGCTAAAAAATTGTATAGTGGTTTTAATTTAGCTGATCCTAAAACCTCTGTAAGTATGACTATTAATGGCCCTGCGGCTATTATTGCAGCATTTTTTATGAATGCAGCCATTGATCAGCAATGTGAGTTATATATTAAAGAAAACAATCTTGAAAAAGAAATTGAGAAAAAAATAGACGACATATATAAAGCAAAAGGTGTTACTTGTCCAAAATATAATGACCCTCTACCTGATGGAAACGATGGGTTAGGATTAATGCTACTAGGTGTTACTGGGGATATGGTGTTGCCAAAAGAAATTTACGAAAAAATAAAAGCCTATACTTTATCTCAAGTTCGTGGAACTGTGCAGGCTGATATCTTAAAAGAAGACCAAGCACAAAATACTTGTATTTTTAGTACAGAGTTTTCATTAAAAGTAATGGGTGATGTCCAACAATATTTTATTGATAATAATGTGCGTAATTTCTACTCAGTATCTATAAGCGGCTATCATATTGCTGAAGCAGGGGCTAATCCTCTGTCACAACTTGCCTTTACCTTAGCAAATGGGTTTACGTTTGTAGAATATTACCTAAGCAGAGGAATGGACATTGATAGTTTTGCACCAAACCTGTCTTTCTTTTTTAGCAATGGTATTGATCCTGAATATAGTGTTATTGGTCGTGTAGCGCGTCGTATATGGGCTAAAGCCATGAAGCATAAATATAATGCTAATGAACGCTCACAGATGTTGAAATACCATATTCAAACTTCAGGCCGTTCATTACACGCACAAGAAATTGACTTCAATGATATACGCACAACATTACAGGCATTGTACGCAATCTATGATAATTGTAATAGCCTACATACAAACGCTTATGATGAAGCTATAACTACTCCAACAGAAGAAAGCGTTCGACGTGCTATGGCCATACAATTAATTATTAACCGTGAATTAGGTTTGGCCAAAAACGAAAATCCATTACAGGGTTCATTTATTATTGAGGAATTAACTGATTTAGTGGAAGAAGCCGTATTAAGCGAGTTTGACAAGATAAGTGAACGTGGCGGAGTATTAGGTGCTATGGAGACTATGTATCAGCGCGGTAAAATTCAAGAAGAAAGCTTGTATTACGAGACATTAAAACATACTGGAGAGTACCCAATAATTGGTGTAAATACTTTTCTGTCTAGTAAAGGTTCGCCAACTACTATACCGCAGGAAGTAATTCGTAGCACTAAAGAAGAAAAAGAATTTCAGATAAGTACTGTAGAGAACCTTTGGAAAGCCAGTAGCGACAAAGGAAAACAAATGCTTAAAGACATACAACAAACTGCTATAAAAGGTGGTAATATATTTGATGCTTTAATGGAAGCCGTCAAATATTGTTCACTTGGACAAATTTCCCAAGCTTTATTTGAAGTAGGCGGACAGTACAGAAGGAATATGTAGAAGACTCTATAAAAACTAATAACATTATTAGCACCATTAGCATTAAAACCAGCTCACATTTTTTGTTTTGCGAAAAAATTTTATTTAAGATCTAATAGAGTTATAGAAAAAATTTTACACCTCTTAAAAACTAATCCAGCATAAAATGCTAGGATACAAATATCAATGTTACTATCAAGTTGGAGCAATAATTAATGTCAAAAATTCTAGTAATAGATGATGAAGATGAAGTGAGATTAGCAGGGCGGCTTTCTTTGGAAGCAGGCGGACATTATGTTGTTGAAGTAACTAGCGGTATTGCCGCTATGAAGCTACTAAAAGACAATAATCACTTTGACTTAATCATTTGCGATGTAGTGATGCCTGGTATTGGTGGCTTAGAGTTATGTCAGTTAGTAAGGTTAGATCCTCAATTAAAAGAAATTCCATTTATTTTTCTTAGCGGTAAACGTGAAGATATAGAGCGTCTAGCAGGTATTAATGTTGGAGCAGATGATTATTTAGGAAAACCCTTTGCTGTTCAAGAACTGCTGCTTAGAGTTAATCACGTACTCTTGCGTCATAGAAATAGGGCTTCAGGAGCACAACTCTCTCCAACAAATCCGCTTTTACAACTGAGCCTACCTGAATTTATTGAAATGGTTGTTTTTCATGGTCTTAGTGGTAAATTAACTACTAATTCCCGCCCTGATGATCAAGGGGTTATTTTCTTTGATAGTGGGCATGCAGTACATGCCAAATTTAAGGATACTCTTGGGGAAATAGCACTAAGAGAAATTATAGCCTCATCTTTGCTTTGTTTTTCATTTGAAGCCTATGAAGTAGCAGATCAAATAACAATGGCAATGGATATTAGTCGAGCAATAAAAAAAAATTAATTGGTTAAAATATATGTCAGAACATAAAATACGTGTACTAATCGCTAAACCTGGCTTGGATGGCCATGATCGTGGAGCTAAAGTTGTAGCTCGTGCCCTGCGAGATGCAGGAATGGAAGTTATTTATACAGGTCTAAGACAAACAGCAGAACAAATTGTAGCAGCAGCTTTACAGGAAGACGTTGATGCAATCGGCATTTCTATTCTTTCTGGCGCACATATGACGTTATTTCCTAAAATAATCAATTTGGCTCGTGAAAAAGGGCTAGACGATGTTTTGATTTTTGGTGGTGGCATAATTCCTGATGAAGATATTCCTAAATTAAAAGAATTGGGCGTTTCACAAGTTTTTACACCTGGAGCATCTACAGAAGAAGCAGTAAAGTTTTTACGTGAAAATGTCAAAGTGCGTGATTAGTCAAATTGAACCTCCTAATTTATTAGTCTCTACTTGTGAAACTTGTGATAGTGTAGCAATTATTACACTTA
>JAHFUF010000708.1 GCA_023265235.1 Blastocatellia bacterium | reverse complement strand
ACCTGCGTTTGCCATAAGTTTTGGTGGCGGAATTGCTATAAAAATCAGCAAACGAATAAGTTTTAGGGCTATTCAAGCCGATTATATACAACTACGCAATGGTGGTAATAGCATTAATACAGCTAGAATATCGTCAGGTATTGTCTTTAATTTTGGAGAGAAATAAGCAGTGGGTTTGATAATGAATATTTAATAAGAGTTTAAACTGTTTTCAACGATTAATAGTTTAGTCACAAGAGTCTGAAGGATCTTTGCACTGTAAATTTTCTGGCAAAGTATTTTGTTTAGGAGTTGCAGTCTTAGATTCTTCATCTGTTTCTGGAAGTTTAACCATTACAATTTGGTTGCCGCGAGTGTTATAACGTACTTCATCCATAATGTGATAAATCAGCATCACACCTCGCCCACAAGGACGCATTATATAATCAGGATCTGTAGGGTTAGGGAGGCTATTTAGGTCAAATCCATCCCCTTCATCAGTAATAGTAAAGATTGCTTGTTCGGCAGTAATTTCTGCAATAATGTGTATACGTTTATTAGGATCAGACTTATTACCATGTTTTATTGCATTAGCAATAGCTTCATCTAAAGCTACAAAAATATTAGAAGTAGAAGGCTTAATAATTCCTAGGTGGGCAGTGCGTTCAATTAAGTAAGATAAAACTTCGTGCATCCATTCTATTTTGCTAGGGATCACAAATTCTATTTTCTCTCTCAAAAAAGGTAGCACTTTTTTGGCATTAACTGATTTTGATCCTTTTGCCTGAGGGGAATGGGATGTTTCCGTCACAGTCAAAATCTCCTTAAAAGTTTGGTAGCTACATTATATATTGTATTGTGTGGGGATCGCCACTAGCTTAAAAGAAAATGCTATAGAAATGCAATATTAAATTTCTCACAAAAGGTTTTATCTAAGTTTATATCCATAGACTCAGTAAGGGTTTTCGCTATCCATAGTAGAGCAAAGCTACTATAATTGTGTTTTTCCAAGTCTTACCACAGAACAGTTTTTAATATATGCATGGAATTTTCTTTATAACTTATTGGTTATAAAGAAAGATATTTAGATTCTTAATGCCCCATTAGGGGCATTTGATAATAGCCCAGCGTTTTAACGCTGGGAACTAGGAACTGAGAACTAGGAATTGGAAACATAATTAAAACTCTTGGGGTCTAGGGATGAAAATTTGCCTTGAATGTAATGTCGCATATACATCAGATAAGTATTTAACAGACAAAAAGCAATTCTGTCCTGAACATGGCAATGTGTTAGAACCAGTGACAGACCTTAATGACCGCTACCACCTCTTAACGCTGATAGGAAAAGGTGCAATGGGTTTGGTCTATCAAGTCCAAGACAAACAGCTTGACCGACTTTGTGCAATAAAAGTCATTCGTCAAGTTGAGGCAGAGGATTTAACAGACCCTAAAAAACAGAGTGAAGGCGAGGAGCGATTTAAGCGAGAAGCTACAATTTCTGCACAACTCTCTCACCCTAATATAGTTACAGTCTATGACTTTGGAGTAACGTCTAATAAAATATGTTTTATAGCAATGGAATATCTTCAAGGAGAAACGCTAGAAGCTATTCTGGAAAGAGAAAAAGTTTTATCTATAGAGCGAATCACATCAATTCTTACTCAATGTGTAGACGCTTTAAGCGAAGCGCACGAAAAGGCAATAGTCCATAGGGATCTTAAGCCAGCTAATATAATGATTATACGTAAGCGCAATCAAGAGCAAGTCAAAATTATGGATTTTGGGCTAGCTAAAGTTATTACTAACAATCAAAAACTCACAGCGGCAAGCAAAATATTAGGTACACCGCTTTATGTTTCACCAGAGCAGGTCAAGCAAAGTAAAGATATAGATGGGCGTTCGGACATTTATACTCTCGCCTTACTTGTTTATCAAATGCTAACAGGAAGGCTTCCTTTTTATGGAGAAGATGCCCAAGAAGTTATTTATAAGCGTTTGTTGGAAGACCCATTACCGCCCAGCAAGCTCAATCCCAATGTTTTTATTTCCACATTGCTTGATGAAGCTATTCTCAAAGCTTTAGCCAAGAATAGAGACAAACGCACTTCCACTATGGATAAATTTCTAGATGACTTCATAAAAGCTACAAAGCCCGCTAATCAAACGGCTCAACAACCTATCCAACAACCAGTTAGCCAGAACTCCCCATCAGTGATTATTCAGCCATCTCCAATAATAGAAGTGATTTCACCAGTACCCCAGCAGAAAAAGCAAATTCAAAGTATAGAAGGTATCTTAAAGATGGAGTTCGTTAAAATCCCTTTAGGTGAATTTATGATGGGATCTAAGGGAGGATGGCTTGGATGGTTTACTGATTTTACTGAACAACCACAACATCTAGTAGAAATTAACTATGGGTTTGAAATGGGGGCTGCACAAGTAACACAAGCACAATGGGAAACGATAATGGGAAGTAATCCTAGCTATTTTAAAGGGGATGGACAACTACCTGTTGAAGCGGTGAGTTGGATTGATGTCCAGGAGTTTATTAAGAAACTGAATGAGAAAAGCAGTGGATATACTTATCGTTTACCATCAGAAGCAGAATGGGAATATGCTTGCCGAGCAGGAACAATAGGTGATTATGCAGGGGACTTGTATAAAATGGCTTGGTATAGCCAAAATAGTGGAGGCAAAACACATCGAGTAGGGCAAAAGCGGCCAAATGCATGGGGGCTTTATGATATGCATGGCAATGTTTGGGAATGGTGTCAAGATTCTTGGCATAGTAATTATAATGGAGCACCAACTGATGGGAGTGTGTGGAACATTGAGACTGATAATAGTCGTCGGGTCTTGCGCGGTGGTTCGTGGGACTACAATGCTTCCTTCTGCCGTTCTGCCGTCCGAAGTAGGCTCCGGCCGGGCTACCATGGCGACCTCTACGGGTTTCGGGTTGTTAGGGTTGTGCGGGTTATTTCGTAAGCCTAGCCCTTCAGCCCAGCCCTGAAGGGCAGGTCTATTGTCAAAAGCCCCGCAGGGGCTACAAAGAGTTGAAAAATAAGAGGTTATGTTTATGAATATTGTTAAGGAAGTTCAAAGATCTCATTAACAGAAGTAACATCAAAAATACGTAATGCCCAAGTTTCAATAGTCGAAGCATCAGCAGAACGAATTTTATCAATAGCTGATTGAGGTAAATT
>JAHFUF010000707.1 GCA_023265235.1 Blastocatellia bacterium | reverse complement strand
CTGACTTTTCTACAATCTACAAAAAAGGTGGAAAGTAGAAGAATTTCACAAATCTCTAGAATCTAATCTTGGTTTTTCCAAATCTCCTACTCATACAAAAACTTCTCAAACTAATTATTTTTTTGTTTCTATTTTCGCTTTTTTTAAACTTGAACCTCTTAATGTCAAAGCCAAGCTTAACTGGTTTTCTCTTAAATCTAAATTTTATTTTTCTGCTCTAAGAGCTAGTTTGGCTGAACTTAAAAAACTTTCCGCTCAACTTGCTGCGTAACGTGAGTTAAAAACTAGGACACAGAGGTAACTAGCATGTTATTCTGTGTCCTTTAAGGTTTATTTTGAGTTATTTTGAGTTATTTTGAGTTATTGCATTTGCCGTAGATTATTGGGAACCAAACTTTAACTACTGAGATTATATCTGTGCGCGGAGGCATGTGGATGGGTAAGTCCGATGAGGAACTCATGCAACAGTTTCAAATAGGGAATGAGACATCTTTTGTGACCTTGTATGAACGCTATAAGCTAGCGATATATCGATTTCTCTATCGTAAGCTTGGCCATCAAGCTCGTGCAGAGGATCTAACGCAAGAGGTTTTTGTTGCTCTAGTTGAACATTGTAAGGAATGGCGACAGGAGTCTTCTTTTAAGACTTATCTTTACCGTATTGCTCATAATAGGGCTATTTCTGAAATGCGCCGAAGTGAGTATAAAGTAATGATAGAAGCAGATAATGAAGCTAATACTAAAAAAGTAGCTAGAGTAGCAACCACAGGTATTTCTCCTGCTGCTTCAGTCGAACAACATCAGTTACAAATAAAAGTGCAAAAAGCCTTAACAATGCTTGATAAAGAATACCGCGAACCTATTGTGCTACGCGAGTATGAAGACTTAAGCTATGAGGAAATATCTGTAATACTTGAAATACCAGTTGGTACAGTGAAATCACGGATTTTTCGTGGCAAAGCGGAGCTTAAGCGGCTATTAGAACCGATGCTTACCACAACTCCAGATCAAGTGCGTAAACCTCCAAATGTTGCTTCACCGCCTGGAATTTCAGGTAATGTGCGTACTTAGGGTTTTGATTTGATTTGAAAATTTTACGATGGGGATTTGGTTATGAACTGTGACGCAATTATAGAAGACCTTCAAGCGTTTCTAGACAATGAATTACAATCTACACGCTGTAGCGAAGTAGAGCTACACTTAAAAGATTGTAAAGAGTGTAGCCAAATGGTTAATGATCTAGGAAATCTCTCCAACTTATTACGTAGTTGTGATGTGCCAGCACCTAATCTGCCAACAGGACAACAGATTTTAGTCAAAGCAGGGTTTAAGCCTGCTACAAAGAATCTTTTTTCACAATTTTTCCATTCAGTTTATAACTTTTTGTTTAAGTATAAAACTTCGGTTTTAGCTACAGTAAGTGTTGCCACAATAGTAATGATAGTTATTAATATTAATGGAGTTAAGAATGGTACCTTCTCGATTTATTCTGAAAACCCCAGAGTTAGCCCAGCCGTTGCTATAGCAGGAAAAAACTTGAGGGATGATCTAAAAAATACTTCAGCCCCTGCTCAACCTACTCCACAAGAGCAAGAATTAGCTAGAACCAATAGTGTGATTAGTGAAGAAGTTGCTTCTATAGCACCTAACCAAACACAGCCAAAGACTTTGGCTGCTCCTGAGCCATCTCTTGAGACGAAAATTTTAGATAGTGGTGTAGAGGGTAATGTAGATGGAGGTATAGCCACTGGTGTAGCTGGAGGTGTAGTTGGTGGTAGATCAGATTTTGCTGCACCTGAATCTATTTCAATGCCTCAACCTCCAGCAGATCTTGTTTCCAAAGCAAAACCTGCCAAAATTGGCACTGATAATGACACGCAATCCAAAGATGAATTAGAAAAAACAGACAATATTGGCCGAGCTATTATATTAAATAAAGATCCTTTAGCAAAAAAAACAAAGCCAGTAGTGCCAGTAGCTACACCTAAAGAAGCTAGCCCTATCTCTATGTCTGAAGAGTCGCTAGCTGATAAGGCTAAAGATCTCCAACCCAATGTGATAGAGAATCTTCCTAGTAATAAAGTATCTAAGGTCGAATCGGTAGAAGTTAATGGCGAGAAAAAAGAAAAAGCTGCCGATAAAAATTTTGGTTTTAGTACTGAAACACCTACAAAATCTCCAAAAAGTAAAGCAAAAATGTCTAGATCTGGCCCTAGCCAAGATAATTCTAACCTAGAGCTTGCTCAATCAGGAGTATCAAGAACGCCAACTCCTAATTCAACCTCTGTTGGAGTAATAGCCTCAAAACCTATAATTAATAGTCCTGCTCGTGAAGAAATTAGAACATTAGTAGTTAAATCGGCTCAAATGTCAATTGAAACCACAGAGCTTAGCCCAACTAAAGAGCGGCTAAACCAACTTGTTAAAGAACAACAAGGAACTATTGTCACTACACAAACTGAGCAAGCTGAAAAACTTGTTAAAGTGACTATCAAAGTACCGATAGCAAAATTTGAGTCTACTCTAGTCCAGTTACGTAAGTTAGGTAAAGTGATTCAAGAAAAGGCTAATGAAAAAGACGTTTCTTTAGAGGATTTAGAAAAACAAACAGAAGATAGCAAAAAAGTAAATTCAAAAGGTGAAAACAAGAAGAAATCTGATGAACAAGACCAAGTAGAAGCAAGACGTAGACAAAAGCAAAATCAAGTAAGTACAGCAATAATCAATCTAGTTTTACAGGTAAAAGAATCTAATTAAAGAGAAGTTTATAAAAATTCATAAAAGTTTGTATAAATTTATATAAAGAGTTGAAAAGTTTTGTGGATATAGCCACTAAAAATAAAATTGGGGCAGATTTTCTAAGTTTCTTAAAACTAGGAAAATTTGCCCCAAATTTTTAACAGTCACTAAAAGTTACTAAAAATCACTAAAAGTCACTAAAACTTGTTTAAGCTTTCCGACTTAAACCGCAATGGGCATTGGCATTATTAGTGTTGATAAAACACTTGGTAATGCTTCTGGTAAACTAAAGACAGGTATACGGATAGGAATATTTTTTAGTAGTCTCATCATTTTTTCAATTCCACTAGGGTTAATTGAGTGAATAACCATTTTAGTATTGTGATTTAAACAATCTTGATTTGCTAAGCGGCTAGCTACAGTAGAACCATTAGTGCGATTAGC
>JAHFUF010000111.1 GCA_023265235.1 Blastocatellia bacterium | reverse complement strand
AAACCAAAGTCTAGGACTTTTACTATGTAACCGCCACGTCCATTTGGTTGCAACCAAATGTTATCAGGCTTTAAGTCTCGATGAACAATACCAAGCTTATGTGCTTGACTAAGAGCCAGACAGGTTTGTTCAAAAATATCAACCACCAATTCTAAAGGTAGAGTCTTATGCTTTTCTAATAGACCACCTAATGTAGTACCGTCTAAATACTCCATTACTAGGTAAGCAACTTGACTAGAATTAACCCTAGCAAACCCGAAATCTGTTACATTAACTACATTAGGGTGACGTAAGCGTCCGGCAGCTTTTGCTTCGCGCTTAAAACGCTCAATAAAGCGTTTTTCTTCCATAAACTCAGGCATAATAACTTTTAGTGCTACAGGGCGTTCTGTACCTAAGTGAGTAGCTTTGTAAACAGCACCCATACCACCTCTACCTAATTGCCGATCGATTTGGTATTTATCATCTAAGACGTTTCCAACAAGGTTTTCAAGATTTTCAAGATTTTCTAATGATGACATATTTTTTCTTAAGGGAGCTTTAGCTAGTTTAAGTAGATTTAATAGTTTATAGATTACAAAAAATTATGTTAGCGATCAACCTTTAGGTATTATATTTATTTATTGGAGCGTTGGTCTTACTTTGGTATTTACTTCTTTTTGATCTAGTAGATATCTTGTACTAATGTAACATTCTAAAACTGTCTTGACCTCTATACTACTGAGTAGGATAATCAACTTGAATGACTTGATAGAAAAGTACTATAGCTTCGTTGAAACGAAAGTATTTACAAAACAAATTACTAGTGCTGATGGAAAATCAATTGATTTGCTTACTGCAATCCAAAACGATCTTTTAGAAAACCCACTAAGAGGTGATATTGTAAAAGGAACTAGTGGGGCACGCAAAGCACGCATTGCTGATCCAAAAAGCAACCGTGGTAAAAGTGGAAGCTATCGTTACCTTTATTTATATTTAGAACATAAGGGACGAATATATCTTTTGTTCCTCTATGGTAAGAAAGACCAAACCAATTTAACTCCTGAACAGACACAAGTTGTAGCAAGTTTAGTAGAACAAATAAAAAGGGATATTTAATGAAAACAATTACACAGAAAAAAAACGCAAAAAAAACTATGAGTGATGAAGCATTTGCAGAACTTGAATTATCACTTAAACAAGCACTAGCCTATGAAAATGGCCAGCAAGAAGGGTTTCGTGTTACTAAAAAAGCGATTCCTCTTGCACCAAAGCAAAGATCAAAGACTGCAATAGTAGATCTGCGTAGTCGGTTACAATGCTCTCAGTCCATTTTTGCTCAACTACTTAACGTAAGTGTTAAAACTGTCCAAGCTTGGGAACAAGGTGCGCGTGAACCAAGTGATGCTGCTCTTAAACTCTTAGCTATTGCAGAAAAACACCCTGAGGTACTTTTTGACTCGCAATAATCATAAAACATTTTTGTAACACTATAGGGTGAAAATATTATGTCTAATGATGAAATGTTTAAGTCAATGCAAAAAATGGACAGTGATCAAATAAAATATGGTCGCCGTAAATTTGCTGTGATTTTAGGGGTTGGGGTTGCTGGGTTAATTGGCTGGAAATATTATGATAGTCGACCACAAACCTATCATCCTCGTAAGGTTAGCTTTATTACACCTAATGAAGATTTTTATAGCGTTTCTGTTAATATGTTTTACCGACCACAGTTGGACTTGGAAAAATGGCGTTTAGAATTAGTTGGATTAGATAAAAAAACTCTACAAATTAGCCTAGCGGAAATAAAAAACCTTCCTAGTCAAACTGTTAATTATACTTACTGTTGTATAGGTAATAAGGTAGGTGCAAATGATATTAGTAATGCATCTTGGAGAGTAGCACTACTAAGCGATTTGTTAAAACCAATATCTACAGATCGCCGAGAAGGTGTAAGAATGGTTGCTTATGGGCTAGATGGCTATTATTCTAGCGTGCCACTAGAACAAGTATTAGATCAAGAAAGCTATATTGCTTATGAAATGAATGGAGTCGCTTTGCCTTCAAATCATGGAATGCCTGCAAGAGTTATTATTCCTGGTCGTTATGGGATGAAACAGCCAAAATGGTTAAAAAAGATAGAAATCACTGACCGTAAAGTTACTGGGTATTGGGAAGAGCAAAACTGGTCAGATGATGCAGAGCTAAAGGGTTTAACTAGGCTAGATTACGCTAATGATATTGAAACCAATGGCGCAGACATTTTGTTAGGAGGCATTGCTTTTTGTGGTAAAAGTGCAGTAGCAAAAGTAGAAGTCAGCGTTGATAAAGGTAAGACTTGGAGACTAGCAGAACTAGAGACTAACCTAGAAAAAAATGTTTGGACTTTATGGAAGTATTTTTGGAAACGCCCTGAACCAGGATTTTATACAATAAGTTGCCGTGTTATTGATGAAAATGGCAAAAGACAGATTGAAACAGAACGAGATTGGTTTCCTAGTGGAGCTACAGGGCTACATAGGGTTAAGATCAAAATAGTTTGAAATTCTTTATAATAATATCTACACTAATGCCCATCCTAATACAACTTTTGTTAATTATTACCCCAAGTTCTTTACTTAATTTCTAAGACAATCTATTATTTTTATTTAGCAAAATCCGATTTGGTTAATAAATACGTACTACTACAAAAATACTAATAAACCTTTGGTGTACACACATGAGCCGACCATTACAAACTTTCCAAGAAAGACTAATTTCATTAAACCCTAATAGAAATAATTTACCTAAACGTAACCAGTTTTTTACTGGCAGAGAAGATATATTACATCAATTAAATGGATTATTTTCAGTAAATAAGACCACTGCCATTACACAGATATTTAGTGGTTTAAGTGGTATTGGTAAAACTGATACTGCACTTGAATTTTGTCACATTCATATTAATGATTATCAAACCATTTTATGGGTTAATGCTGAGGATGAGGTTAATCTTAGTAGTAGTTACTCTGAAATTGTTCGTCTTTTAGGTTTAGTAATTACTGGCAGTCTTAATAGTTTTAACCTTAAACAAAATATTTTATCAGTTAATAACTGGTTATCTAATCGTTCTAATTGGTTGTTGGTTTGGGATAATTTACAAGATGCTAATTTATTAACTCAATTTTTACCTTTTAACCACCAAGGCCATGTTTTGGTAACTACTACATGTCAATCATTATTAGGTTATCCATATATTATTGATTTACCTAAAATGGATGTTGATACAGGGGCATTATTCTTAGTAAAAAGAGCAGGTCTACTTGGTAATGAAAAAGCTTTGGAGCTTGTTTCTGAAAAAGATAAATCTGTTGCTCAAAAAATAGTCCAAGAAATGAATGGTTTGTCTCTAGCACTATCGCTTGTTGGCGCCTATCTTGAACAAACTAAATGCACTTTAACGGATTATCTTAGCCGTTATAAAAATATTAGGTACTCTACCTCTAGCTCTATTGATAATCAGGACTTTAATGCTCATAGTTGTATTACTGCCATTTACAAATTAAGTATTGACAAAATAGCTCAACAAAACCTTGTTGCAGTACAATTGCTTCAAACTTGTTCGGTGCTATCACCTAGTAATATTCCAGAAGAAATATTTACCGGAACTGCTAATCTATTAGGTGATGAGCTTTTGGCTTTAACTAATGGCATTTCTTCCTACAATGAAGTAAGCCAGCTTTTATCAAATTATTCTCTGATAGAGCGAAATAATGTTAATCAATCCTTCTCTCTTAGCCATTTACTTTGGCAAGTTATAAATGACTTGCTTGTTGACTCTAATATTAAGCTATCTTTAGCTGAAAATTTAACAAAAGCCTTAAATTACTTGGCTTCAAAAGATCCTCAAGATTCTAATTATTGGCCTTTATACCAAAGATTATTACCCAGTTCTTTAGCTTTAGCAGAAACTCTTAGTTCTGTTAACCCTAAATTTTTAGAATCAGCTAAATTGTTTTATCAGCTTGGGGTTTATTGTCAAAATCAAGCCTTGTTTAGTCAGTCTTTAGATTGTTATTTTTTTGCACTTACTAGCTATAGAGAGATTTTTGGTGATAACCATGCTTCAATTGCTATTACTCTTAATAACATTGGAGAAGTATACCGGAATCAAGAAAATTATTATCTTGCCTCAAATTGTTATCTACAGTCTCTTGATTGTTATAAAGAGTTTTTCCCGGACAATCACCCTTCTATTGCTATGACACTAGCTAACTTAGGTATTTTATGTGCAGAAACAGCAAGAGAAACAGAAGCTATTGAATACTATAAACAAGCCTTACAGGTTTTTGAGCAATCATTACCTGCTAACCATCCCTGGATTATCAAAATATTACGCTTATATTCTAAACTGTTATTTCAACTTAATAGAGATGATGAAGCTCAACTATTGTTAAATCGTATTGAATAATAGCTAAAGCATTAAAAGGTACTTATCTGATGACGCAAAACTTTAGCGTCATCAGCGTTGTTCTGACATGTCTTTTTTATCAATGAGATTAGAGGAAGAACCGTTTTCCAAACAGCCTTACCACATAGCCATTTTAATATACATGGAATTTGCTTTGTAACCTATTGATTCTAAAAGAATATTAAGTCTTTAATGCCCTGTTAGGGGCATTTAATAGCCCAGTGATTTATCTCTGGGCGTTAATTTACTGGGTGTTATTTTACCTCTAAAGAATTACCAAAATATTTATTTTCTAGTTTTCTATATTTGTGTGTTTTAACCCAAACTAGATTTATTTTGAGTAATATTTCACGTCTTACCAAGACAAAAGCATATAAATACAAGTAAATAAAAGGTTATTTAAGGATTGTTTATAGGCACATTCATTGCATAAACAACAAATAGCTATTAGTTCATTATTTAGTTATTGGTAGGTAGTTTAGTCTTTAGTACTGCATTAGCAAAGGCTTTGAGCTAAGGAACAAAGGTATGAGATCAACAAGTTTACCTAGGTGGAGTCGGTGGGCAATTGCAACTGTATCATTTCTTGCAATAGTGCTTATTGTCTTTTTGGCATTACCAAGTGAGCTAGGTTTTACTTTAATTGTACGAGGTGCGCCTCAAGGTAGTGATATCCTTGTAGATAATATTAGTCGAGGAGTAACTTTACCAGATGGTGATACGCGCGTAACTTATCTTAAACCAGGTAAAAGATTAGTACGTGTAGTTAATGAGGGTTACAACGAATTTAACACCACAGTAACAGCTATAGCAGGAACAACAGAATCTATTATTGCGCAATTAGTCCCGCTAGAAAGCAAAAATTTGCTACCAACAGAAATTGATTACACTGGCCAGATGATACTCATACCAGCAGGAGAGTTTGTTTTAGGTAGTAATAATTATTTACCAAATGAACAGATAGAACAAAAACTTTATTTACCAGATTATTATATTGATAAATATGAAGTTACCAATGCACAGTATTATCGCTTTTGCCAAGCTACTAATCGCTCAATGCCTGCTAGCCCTTGGTGGGATGAAAAGTATTTCTCTAATCCTGATATGCCAATAGTGGGTATTACTTGGAATGATGCTAATGCTTATGCTAACTGGGCAAATAAAAAGTTACCAAATGAGTCAGAATGGGAAAAAGCTGCTGGTTGGGAAACAAAATCACAAAGAAAACACATTTGGCCTTGGGGTGATAGTCCAGAGCCAACGCGCGCCAATATCAGTACTGATCACCCTAGTAATATAAATCAATATCCTAGTGGTGGGAGTAGTTATGGGGTGCAAGATATGGCAGGAAATGCTGCTGAGTGGGTTGAGAGTTACTACCAACCTTATACAGGAAGCCAATCAGGAAGCCAATCAACAGACACAAATTATGGTACAACAAACCGCGTAGTGCGTGGAGGAAGCTTTCGTAGTAGTTTTGAGGATGCTCGCACAACCCGGCGATTTTATCACACTCCTGATTTCAAAGCAGATGAAGTAAAAACTCGTAGTTGGTTAATTGGGTTTCGTTGTGCAATTTTAGCGAGTGATCCAAGGTTGCAAGATTTTTTTAAGAAACATGCTAGTAAGTAGGTAAGAATTAATGGAAAGCTAATCTGCTTAACAAGGGGATAACATTATGCAAATCAAAAAATACAAAAATAGCTTAATTATTTTTCTTGTTTTTCTTTTGTTAGCACAGTTTTCAATAGTAAATCAAGCTTTAGGACAGGATTCATCACTGGTTTGGGATAAACCTGTAGCAGTAAAACGTGTATCTAAACCAACACGAAAAGCTGTTGTTCATCGTCGTGTAGAACATGTGCCATTGCTAACTTTGGAATGGCGTATGCTAAAGCGTAACAATGATGGTACTTCTCAAGAAACTAACCCTAGTGCTGTTTTTCACACTGGTGATCGAATAAGACTAGCAATAAAAGCCAATCAAAACGCTTATCTCTACATTGTTCATCATAGTGAAGGGCAAGATGGCACAATTATTTTTCCAGACTCACGAATAAATAATGGGGAAAATTATGTTAAAAAAGATCAAGAATATATCCTGCCAGCTTACTGCCCATCCCCTGAATTTGATGATCCTAAAGATTGCTGGTGGAAAATGACACCTCCATCAGGACGTGAAGAATTCACTGTAATTTGTAGCCGAGACATGATTACAAACCTACCCAACCAAAGCTCAGATGAAGTAGGGGTAATTAAGTTAAATATAATTAACGAATTAAAAACTGCTTCTGGTCAGAAACTAAAACGTACTAGCCGACCAGAGCTTAGTTATCAGGACGGCGGTAGTGGTCGCTATATAACTTGGGTAACTAATACTAATGCTAAAGACAATGAAGACTTGATAGAAACAATTGTGATTACACATGGCTCTTAGTATTTTTGCTGTACTAGGTAGAGTAAATTTTTACAAATGGGGTGATAATTTATGAGACAACTTTATTATTTAACAATTCTCTTAATAGCTCTTTGTGTAATGAATTTAACAGGTTTTGCACAAAGTAAGCGTGCTCGTGGTTTATTTGTCAATAACCAAGCTGATGCAATACATATTTTGATCTTAAAGAAGATAGATGAAAACAAATTTGCTCCTGTTGATCCTGCTCGTTCTTTCCTACGAGGTGATCAGATTAAAATTGCTTTTGAAAGTAATTTTGATGGTTATGTCTATGTTATTAATGTGACTCCTGGAGGAAAGAAACGCGTGCTATTTCCTTTTAATAAAGAAAGTAACCATATTGTTCACACACAACGTTATGAGTTACCCAATCTCAATACCTTTGTTTTTGATGAAGAAAAAGGTACTGAAATTGTTCAAGTAATTATGTCTCGTGAAGCAATAGCGGTTTTTGATCAAGCGGTAAAAAATTCTCAAGGGGAACTAGGAGAAACAGCTTCTAGTGCTGCTGCTGAACTCTCTAACCCTAATACAAAAACACCTAAAAGCGGTATTGTTACAGAAAATGTTACTAGTGTGCTACCACAAACTGGCGCAGGCGCAATGCGTCAGCGTGGCATAATTTTATCGCCAGGTAAGGATAAAGCAACGGAAGGTACTTATGTAGCAATCCCTGATAAATCATCTGATCGCGGTCAAACAAAGGATAAAGATGCAAGTAGGCTAAAAGCTAATGAAGTAGCTGTTTTTGAAATTCGATTACAGCATATTTAAAGTGTGAGTTACAAAATTGTTATCATGCTATCAATTGATAATAGTTGCTTTAGTAAGTAGGTTTTAAGGTTTTAACTAAGCAAGGTTGTTAGTAATAGTTTATTTTACAGAAGAGAGCTAAGTTATGTTTAGTAAGAGAAAAAGCTTTTTACTAATAATTATTATCACTGCTTTACTCTTTTGTTTTACAAAAGTAGAGAATGCTAAGGTATTTGTCCAGTTACCTCAAGCCAATCAGCAAACTTTAGAAAAGACAACTATAGCTAAAGAAAAAGTTAGAGAAGCAATAAAATCTATTGGTCTAATTTTGGTTAGAAATACTGCTCAAGAACCATTGCGTCCTCGTGGATCAGGTGTTGTTGTGAGAGAAAATGGAATTATTGCTACTAACTACCACGTAATCAAAAACGATCAAACTAATGAAGTCTATCCTGAAATATTTTTTGAATTTAACAAAGATGATGGTGAAAATACTGTTACTCGCTATCGTCTAACGACAATGATAGTTAATAAAGATCAAGACCTTGCACTATTACAAATTGTTAAACAAAGCAAAGATGATACATCTACTTTCTCAGTTAACTTACCAGCAATAATAATAGATGCCAGTCAAGTGCAAATACTTGATGATATTGTAATTATTGGTTATCCAGAAAAAGGAGGAAAATCTGTTACGGTTAATACAGGAATTGTAGAAGGAAAAGATTTATTAGAAGAATGGATTAAAACTGATGCACGGCTAATTCGTGGTAATAGCGGAGGAGCAGCCGTTAATGGTAATGGCAAGCTAGTTGGTATTCCAACAAAAATTATTGTTGATAGCCAGCAAATTGATAAAGATGGTGATGGTTTTCCTGATACAACAGAGTCTTATGGGGCTGTTGGGTTTTTGCGTCCTGCACATTTAATTACTGCAATGTTAGCTCAATTGGATAAAAGCTATGTAACTTCTAATGATCCTAATACCACAAAAAAAACTGATGCTGTACAACAAATTGCTCCTATAGCTTTGGTTACTGTGCGTGGAGTAATTATTAAGCTAGGGACTGATAATGAACCAATTGCTGGAGCACGTATTGGTTTAATTCCAGCAGAAACAGATGAAGTTACACCTAAAAACTTACTTAGTTGGGGAGGAAGCAATGCAGATGGTTGGTTTGAATTAAATAAAGCTGTGCCACCAGGGAAATATTGTTTGAAAGTAAAGGCTTTTGGGTTTGAGCCATATACACAAACTATTGATATTAATGAGAAACTAGAAAAAATAGTAATAAAACTAGGTAAACCTCAAGGATAATAAATATATAGTACATGAAATTTGCTTTGTAAATCATTGGTTCTAAAACATCTTAAGCTTTTAATGCCCCATTAAGGGCATTTGACAGTAGCCCAGTGATTTATCTCTGAGCGTTAATTTAATAAATATATTGGCTCATTACTTGTTAGGATTGTCTAGATATAAGGGGAAAAAGTGATGAAAACATGGCTAACAATAGTTTTACCTGACAACCCCCAAAAAGATATTGAAATAATAGGTAATACAACTATTGGGCGTGCATCTGATAATTCCATTGCTATTAATCATCCTAGTGTTTCAAATTATCAGGCTGTTTTAGAAAAAAAACACCAAAACTACTATATTAGCGATCTAACTAGAACTAATAGCACATTACTTAATGAAACACCTGTTTTTGGAGAAAAGTGCTTAAAACCTGGAGATAAAATTGTAATAGGAGTATGTACGCTTATTTTTCACCAACAAGGATATGAGAAAAACTTATCCCAACTAACTTTTGGTAAACCTAAGCTAGAACCAGCTAATTTGGTTAATCCAGAGTTAAATAGTAATTTAGCTAGACCACAAAAAACATCTACAAATAAGACCTCTCCTTTGATGATTTTTGCTGCAATAGGCTTAGGTTTATTAATTACGTTTACTAGTATTTTTCTGGTTTTCTACCAAAAGCCTCAAAACCTAGCAACCCAGGTTCATATTATTAGTCCTGCTAGTGGTACGACTATACACCGCCCAGTTAGTATATTGTTGGAAATAAAAAAAACGGGAAACGTTGATAAAGTGATTTATCAACTAGATTCTATAGAAATTGCTAAGTGTGAAAGCCCTCCATACAATTTTTCGATTGATCCTATAAAACTGCTAGCAAAATTTCCTAACCTGACAAATAGCAACCATATTCTTTCTATTACAGTAGAAGATATTAAGGGTAAAAAGGTTTTACAATCAGAAACCCTATTACTAGCTTTTGAAACCCCTGAGCAAGTTGCTACAAATACACCACCAACCGACTCTAGCAACTACAGCAGCTACAGTAGTTACGATAGAAACACTACATCAACTCCTACTGTAGACATAAATGCTATGACTACAAATCTAATGGCTCAAATAGCACAAAAGAGTGGTTATAACTTACGTCCAGCATTTATAGAAAGGATACGTTTACATACCTCTAATTACCGTACTGATACAATTAATGGTGTGCGTAGTAATCGGCGAGAAATTATAAAAGCCTTTAGGGACAAAGGATTACATCCTTTATTAGGTTTTGTTTTAGTAATGAGCGAAAGTAAATTTCAACCCTCAACTACTAGTAATAAAGTAGGGTTATGGCAAATTCCTAAAGAGATTGGAAAAAACTACCTTTTGCCAGGTGAAGGAGAAACAACGCTAAATGATCCAAAGCGGGGATCAGAAGTAGCAGCAGCTTATCTTAAGGA
>JAHFUF010000706.1 GCA_023265235.1 Blastocatellia bacterium | reverse complement strand
TAGACCAACTAAGTTCAGTCAGTCCTTTTTATACACAAATAAACAAAAGCTTATTGGAAAATGTAGATGGTGTAATCATTGGTGGATCTGATACATCTGTACTAGATAGCTTTCCTTGGACTAACTCCATTATTGAGTTGATCCACAAAATTGCAGAAGTTAAAATGCCCTTGTTTGGTTCTTGCTGGGGACACCAAATGATAGCCAAAACATTTGGTGGGGAAGTCGTCTCTGATGTTTCACGTAAGGAGATGGGTTCAATAGAAGTTGTTTTAACACCTCAAGGAAAAGACGACCTACTTTTTAGTAAGCTACCAGGAAAATTTGTCGCTCAATCTGGTCATAAAGACCATGTCATGGAATTACCCCAAAATATTGAGCCTTTAGCTTATTCTCAATTGTCGCCTTATCAAGCAATTAAAGTAAAAGATTGTCCTATTTATGGTGCGCAATTTCACGCTGATATGGATAAAACAGAACTAAAAGAACGTTTAGAATACTATCAGTATGATTACGTCAATACTGAAGAGTTTGATAATGTTTGTAATAGTTTACAAAGCAGCCCGGAAGCAGTAACAATACTCTCTGCTTTTATAAATGATGTGATACTATCAGCAGCTACTAAGTAGTCTTTAGGTTAGCTTTTATTAATTAAATTCTCAGTGTTTTTCTGTTCATGTTATAATTGTCGCTCAACAACTTTTTCTGATTAAAGTTTGATCCATATGATGTAATCTTTTAGAATTCAAAAGCCATCGGCTCATAGCCGATCTTAGTAGTTCTGGCAGTAATTCAAAGAGACAACTATATTTAGATTAAATCAAAAGCGACCCAATCCATAGGAGATGGTATGGGAATTTTAAAGAATATTTTTAAGTCACTCTGGGGACAAAGTGACGAAGAAGTTAAACAACCAGAACCTGTTAAACAGGTAGAGAAACCTCCACCTCCAGAACCTGTTAAACCTGTTACTTTGCCGCAACCACCAGCGACCACTGTTAACAAGTATTCGCCAGAACCTTACCAGCCTAAGCCACCTGCTCCACTTCAGGTTGAGCCACGCATTGAGCCTAAAGCCGAGTCTAATCGAATAGAGTCTCCTATTAGGACAACCCAACCTTATCAACCACAGCCAAGCCCTGTAATTACACCACAACCAGAGCCACCTCGCGTAGTAGATCCTCGTCCTAGTACTTCAGGATATTCTGGGCTTGCATTTGAAGAAGAAGAGTTTTCTAGTACCAGTAAAGAAACTTATAAACCTAACCCTACTCCTAGTTATGTTCCATCACCAAGCAAAGTTATTCCAGAACCAATGCAACCAGCTCCTTCACTTAGAAGCCCTGCCCAAGAGCTTGTCACCATGTCGCCTGCTTCCAATTCACTTGCAGGGATGAATTTCCTTGATGAAGTAGTAGATGACTTTGATGAAGCTTTTGACGCAGCATTTAGTGCCTCTCCATCTTTTTCTTCTGATCAACCCATTATGGCTGGTGAGGTTAAACACGACGAAGCAGCAATACAAGACCTTTTTGCTAAGATTGCCGCTAATTATGCTAAACCTGTGAAAAATTTTGTTTTTGAACTTAAACGCGGCACTGCAACTAAAGAATGGGTAGAAATTTGCCGTCCAGCTATGCGCAGTATTAGCCGAGCAGCAGAAAACATGGAGCTTATAGGAGCAGCCAAACGAATGGTTGATTTTGATGAAGCTTTATCTTTAGCCCAAACTAGTGAAGAACGTACTTTAACAGGAGAAATTAGAGATTTAATTTTAGCAAGTTATGAAGAGCTAATAGAAGTAATGCCCCAAACCTTTGTTATAGGCGAAGAAGAACAACAAAGAGAAGGTATTATTATTAACTCTTTACTTAAACAAATTGCTGACCTAGGCCGTGTTACCTTTGAAAAACTATATGGTGCTGGCCTAACTTCTCTAGATACCCTATTTTTAGCCAAAAAAGAAGACTTAGCAGCAGCTACAGGTATCCCTATTTGGTTATGTGAAAGAATTTGTAACAAATTCCAAGAATATAGAGAAGAATTAGATGGTACTCCTAGAGATGTTGCTCAGTCTGGATATCGCACCAAACTAGGAGAGCTTGTTGCAGAATTACGTCGTCAGCATGAAGGATTTGAGCGTGCTTCTGCACAAGAATGGTCTAACCCTGCACTAGCAGCAGAAAAACGCAAGTTTAGACAAAACCGACAAGCTTGTGTACTGCAAATCAACGTAGTATTAGCAGAAATGGGTGAATTAGATCTTGTTAATGAAGTTCAAAAACTTTCCTTTGAACGTCGTATACAAAGATTAGAAGAATATCTTGAAAGCTCGGCCGGTATGGGCATGTGAGGGCACGAGTAAATAGAACTTAAACCTAAAGCAGAAGAGCAGAAAGGCGAAAAGACTTTATGGCAGATTATTCTAGAGAGGAAGTTTTAGAAAAGATAAAAAAAGGAGAAAGTCTTGAAAGAGCTGACTTAAGAGATATTGCGCTCAATCAAGCTCATTTAGAAGGTGCTAATTTGCGCCGTGCTGATCTAGAAGGGGTAAACCTTGAGGAAAGTAATCTTCGACGTGCAAATCTTTCTAGTGCTAACTTACGTGATGCTTATTTGGTTCGTGCTGATTTAGAAGGTGCTAATCTTCAAAAAGCCGATCTAGAAGGAGCTAACCTAGAAGGGGCAATTTTACAAAATGCCGATTTAAGTCGCGCCAATTTAGAAGGTGCTACCTTTGAAGGAGCTAAATTAAAAGGGGCACGACTTAATTATGCACAACTAGAACTTGCTAATTTAGGTGGTGCAATACTAGAGAGTGCTCAACTTACCAATGCAGACCTAAGAGAAACTTACCTTGGCGGAGCAAAGCTAATTAAAGCTGATTTACAATATGCTAAGATGGAAAAAGTTAATCTTGAAGAAGCAGATCTAACAGAAGCCAACTTAAAAGAAGCTAACTTACGTAGTGCTTATAGTGAGGGAGTAAATTTAGCCAGAGCTATTTTAGAAGGGGCTTCATTAGATGGGGCATCACTTGCACGTGCTAATTTTGTTGATGCAGATTTAAGACATAGCAACTTTAAAAACGCCAAGCTAGCAGGAGCAAAAATGACTGGGGCTAAGTTAGCTGGTATAGAAATAAGCCCTGAACAATTAGCAGAAGTAATAGCAGATTGGGTTGATTTT
>JAHFUF010000705.1 GCA_023265235.1 Blastocatellia bacterium | reverse complement strand
TTGTCATCAACTTTGTGATGTGATTGTAGAGTCAGGAAAATCGCTAGATGGCATAGAAATTCATCGTGGTGGTACTTATCTTTGTATGGAAGGCCCAGCTTTTTCAACTCGTGCAGAATCAAATGTTTATCGTTCTTGGGGAATGGATATTATTGGTATGACCAACCTTCAAGAAGCTAAATTAGCTAGAGAAGCCGAGATTTGCTATAGCACTATTGCGTTAGTTACAGACTATGATTGTTGGCATGAAGGTCATGATGCAGTTACAGTTGATATGGTTATTGAGTATCTTACTCAAAATGTGATTAATGCCCAAAAAATTATTGTAGCTACAATTAAAAACCTCGCTGGGCTAGAACGTAGTTGTAAATGCGGCTCAGCCTTAAAACATGCTGTACTAACTGCACCTCATGCAATTAGTAATGAAGCTAAAGAACGACTAAAACCAATTGTAGGGAAATATTTCCCCACAGAAAATTAACAACTTAAGGAAGTGTATGCTTGACAGTTTTAGCTGCCACTTCCTAAAATTAATAATTCAATTAGCTTTAACCTTCGCGCCTTAGCGATTGGTAATAATGGAGTTAAACCTTGAGTAGCCAACCAAATTCTATTAAATCTGTAGTAGATGCTATTAATAAAAATTCTTCTCCCAACCCTTATCCATCGCTTCCCCATCATCAAATGATAATTGCTACCCTGCTAGCCTACTTAATCCCAGGAGCAGGTCATATTTACTTAGGCCGCTGGCAAAGAGGACTAGCCTTTTTTGCTAGTATTTATGCTATGTTTATCTTAGGTATAGTTTTGCAAGGACATTTTTATGGCTTTAACATAGAACCTGGTGCTGGAAGGCTTTCGCTACTGCTAACTTTTGCTAATGCTGGTACTGGTTTGTCTTATTATATTTTGTATGCACTACATAGTTTTGCTGGTATATCTGTTGGCTTTGGGCCACATCAAGCCGAAGCTGCTACTTATGAGTATGCAAATACTTTTCTTTGGACTGCTGGACTGCTTAACTATTTGGTGACAATGGATGCTTATGATATTGCTGATGGGAGAAAAAAATAATGCATTTAATAATGATGGCTATTTTTGCTTTTTTAGTCTCAATTGTTTTTGCTGGTATTAATACAGAAACAAGCACTGCAAAAGGTCGCGTTTTTTATGGAGTAAAAGTCTTTAGCTCGTTTATTGGTATAGGATTAGTACTGGCTTGGCTTCTATATTTCTTTATACCATAGTTCTTTATTAGTTATTTTATTAGTCCAAATCTCCTAGTAAGTGTTGTATTAATGCTACAGATGCTATTCCTGCTGTTTCAGCACGTAAAATTCGTTTTCCAAGTGTAGTTAAACAAAACCCTGCTTTAGCTGCTTGAGAAAGCTCCTCATTACCCCATCCTCCTTCAGAACCGACAATTACAGTAATTGAAATTATTTTCTGTTCTTTTAACTCTTTGACTACTTCACTTAGAGGGTTTCCACCTCGTTCAGCAAAAAAAATCACTGGTAGTTTTAGCTCTTTAACTAAACCTGACCATTCAATAGGTGGACATATCGTAGTTAAAACATTACGCCCTGATTGTTTAGTAGCTTCTAGGGCAATTCTTTCCCAACGCTCTAAACGTTTCTCCACCCCTTTTACTCCTTGAAAATCAGTATACTGACTTATTAAAGGTTGGATTTTACTTACTCCAAGCTCTACAGCTTTTTGAATCACCCAATCAAAGCGATCCCCTTTAATCAAACCTTGTACAAGTGTAGTTGAAAGAGTGGATTCAACAGAAGTAGTAATTAATTTTTGTAATATAAGATTAACTTCTTGACCGTTAAACTGCTCAATTGTGGCTAGCCACTGGCAACCCACGCCATCAAAAACTTGAATTTCATCTCCTATTCGTAAGCGTAACACCTTACGAATATGATGAGACTCATCACCTGAAATAACAGCAGTATTAGCAGAAAAACTTTCTGGTGTAAGATAAAAACGATGTCCTGGCATAAGGTTTATGGCTGAGCTTTAGAACTAACAATAGAAACCCATTCACCAGCAGTCAGGATTTCTATTATTTGCTGATCTTTAGCAGTTAAAGCCTGAGAGACTTGTTCTTGTTGAGTGTCTAAAATACCAGATAAAATTAAATGTCCTGCTGATTGTTGACATGCAATTAAATCATCTAGGATTGAGACAATAACATCAGCAGTTAAGTTAGCGACTACTAAAGAAAACTGTTGCCCTAGGTAATCTTTAGCAGAACCAACGGAAAGCTTAATAAGTTTATCAGCTTGATTAATTTCTAGGTTCTCTCCTGCAACCATAACGGCTTCAGGGTCATTATCACAAGCAAATACTTCTGAACCTGGGCAAAGCTTTGCAGCAGCCATTGCTAAAATCCCTGTCCCACAACCCACATCTAAACAGCTTCCACCTTTAAAGTAATGCTCAATGGCTCTTAAACAAAGCTGTGTAGTCTCATGTGTTCCTGTCCCAAAAGCCATTCCAGGATCGATTTCAATAATAATACGTGAGGATTCTGTAACCTCTGACTTTAACCAAGAGGGGACAATAAGAAACTTGTCCCCAACTTCAACTGGCCTATAACCTTCTTTCCATTTTTTTAACCAATCTTCATTAGGAACTTCTAAGACTTTTATTTCTTTGAGTTGTCCAGGAAGATAATCAAGCTCGGAAAAGATCTGTTCTAAGAATTCTCGCCAATTTTCTAGGTCAATCTCTTGATCAAAATACGCTTGTAGCGTAATAGTGTCAGCAGTTTCCCTAATCGTGGTAATACCAGATGTACCTTCTTCCCAAAGTATTCCACTAAGGATATCCTCTAGTTCTAGGGAAACAGTTAATTCTAGAGCAAACCACCTAGTAATTTTAACTTGACTCATGGCTAAGACCTTCTACTGCAAGTTGATCTAAAACTTGTTCATCATTACGCCAATGTTCTTTTACTTTTACAAAAAGGCGTAAGTCTACTTTTTTGTCTAAAAGGCGTTTTATATCTTTACGGGCTGCTGTACCGATTTGCTTTAGTTTTTGACCAGCGCGACCAATGATAATGGCACGTTGGGAATCACGTTCAACATAAATCACACAATGGATTTCAGCAGCCGTTTCTTCCTCTTGCCAACTTTCACAAACAACAGCAGTAACAAAAGGTAGTTCTTCAGAAGT
>JAHFUF010000704.1 GCA_023265235.1 Blastocatellia bacterium | reverse complement strand
TTTGAAACTTAACTCCTTGAAAATAGTACTTTTGTTTAGCTACTCAATTTTAACCGAAATCAGAAAAGGCTTATTTTGCTATATTTTACATCCTTAAGTTGATGCGCATGGGGTAAAACCCCACAAACGTCACAAAAGTTCCACAGAAAATCTTGTAACTATTAGTTAAATCAAGAGTTAACTAAGAAATCAAGCTCCCAAAATGACATTAAGATTTAGGTCAAAGTTTTGGGAGGTAAGCAAACCAACAGAGTCCTGCATTTTTTCCTCAGAAAAATCATATTCACCGTGGAGATTGATGTGTTGCCAAGTAACAACAGAACCATTTTTAATAGCTTTAATCATCTCTATTTTCTTAGGAATAGATTTTTCTTCTTTTAATTTTTTGGATAAATATAGGTAATTCCAACAAATCACTGCATTTTTGATAAGTCTGCGACAAGCTTCAGCAATTTCTTGTTCTTCTTTTTCTGCTTGAATAAATTCATTATTGTGACCAAAAGAAATGGCTTTAGCAAACTTTTGAGAACTCTCAATTTTATTAAGTTGTTTTTCTATAGCTTGTCTAAAGCTAACATCATCTATGTAATTGAGTAGAAAGATAGATTTGATAATTTTGCCAAATTCTTTTAATGCTCGATACAAATCATGTTGTTTGGAATAAGAATTTAAGCGTTTGAAAAGCTGAGAAGCAGTAGTATGTTTAAGTTTAATAGTAGCAATAAAACGTAGAATATCATCCCAGTGAGTTTCAATAAGTTCAGTGTCAATGTAGTTATCAGGTAATATTTTGTAGTGCAATTGCTCATAAACTTTTCTTTTTGTGAAAGAGCAAAGTTGTAATTTTTCAAATTTGGGGAGATATGCACAAAACCCCGAAAAGTTCCACAAGGCACTAATAGAAAAGAGATATTACATTAAGTAGTTATAAATTAAACAGTTAACTAAATCTAATGTTTTTACGTGCAAGAAAACTAATTTTGATAAGGGAAACCTTACTTTGATTTTCTGATGAGTTTTCTTGCGCTTTTATTGGCTAAATTGGCTTTGTTTTAACACTGTAAGAAAATCGCTCGTTTTCCTTGTGCTTAAGTGTCAGTAATTTTGCTAGTAAAGTTATTGCTCTTTTGTTCTATGAAACTTTTCGGTGATTTGTGCATATCTCCCCTGTAACGAAGTGAAAGGAATATTTTTCCTGAAGGGAAGTCTTGACGGATTGCTATAAATTCTCATTATCAGTTGTTAGATTGTTTAGTGTGATAAAAAGATCAAGCTTTTTGTGTAGAATTTGTTAGAGTTAGTATTATTTTAACTGTTATCTTATTTCTTCATAATGTATTTGATGTTCTCGTTAAAGATTTGTTTATCGAACTTAACCTTAGCTTTTTTACAAGCTAATTCCATTTCATAACATAATTCTGAAATGGATCTTTCACCTAGGATTTGGTTGATTTGTCGCGCAAGTTTCTTATATTCTTTTATTAAATTATATTTTAAGAGTTTAATGTCCGCAGAATTTGCGGGGCTGTTCTGGGTAGCAAATTCTGCGGGGGTAGCAAAATTTGCTACTCTGATCCTCATTCCTCTTTGTCCTTTGCCACCTAAAATGTTGCCAATTCTGGTTATTAAATGTTTCTTTTCAAGGTTATTTATTGTTTTTTGTACGGTACGTTCAGAAAGTTTTGTCAGATTGCAAAGTTTAGCTAAACTTACTAAACAAGAATCTTCATGAAAACCATGAGATAGTCGGTATAAATGGATATACATAAGCTGTTCATTGGTATCCAGTATTTCTGGTAGTTGGTCGAGTATGGAATTAGGGAGTTTGAGAAAGCCTTTGGTGGTCGGTACTATTTCACTCAGAGTAGCAAATTCTGCGGAGCTATTTGTTATTGGTTCTTCAACCTGGATAGCAATATTTGCGGGGGTAGCAAATTCTGCGGGTCGCAAATTCTGCGGGGGTAGAGTAGCAATATTTACGGGGGCTGGCACTATATCGCTAGGAATAGTGCTTTCGGATTTTTCGATGAGATCAGCTTTAAGATCAACTTTTTCGATCTTTTGCTGATCTTTGGCTTGTTCATCTTTAACTTGTTGATTTTGCTTGTTTTCCCCGAACTTTGCCCTTAGTATCTCGCTTGATGTCAGGTTTTTGCTCATTCTCAACCTCCAGCTTTTCACTTTCAAACTTTGGTGGGACATCTCTTTCCATTAGGTAAATGCAATGTTTGATAGCATCTCTTGGCACGCCCTTAGATACTTGATATATTTCCTCTATTTGAGCTTCAGTAAATGGATTAAGTATTTTTTCAATATTACAGCGATGATCAATCATACTTATGGTTTCATCCAAAGTCAGGGGTGATAAGATTGATTGATAAAATAATCTGGAATACAAAGCTTTATTCTCTTTTCTCAAAAGTTTTTCTCTTAGTTCCAGTTGCCCAACTAATACAACTTGTATAAGGTTATCATCGTAGGTTTCTGAATTAAGAAAAACCCGTATAAGTTCTAGTTCTTTGTTTTTAAGTTTCTGTGCTTCATCAATGAATACCACCACATTCTTACCGTCCTTGTAACGCTCAACCAACCAATCGGTTAAAGCATTCTGCTGTTCATGTAATGAGCGTTTAGCTGCTACACCAAACTCATTACACAGTTGTTTCAACATCGCAAAGTCACTGGCAAAATTAGGCGTAGCAATCATGCCTACGATGTACTCAGGATTATCAACATACTTCCAATGAATAAGGCGAAGGACTGATGTCTTGCCAAGCCCGTTATCACCAACAATGGCCGTCAGCCCTTGGCGTTTAGTAATCACATAATCAACTCGTTTAATAGCGTTGTTTAGTGCTTCAGTCAGATATAATGTCCTAGGGTCAGAAACTAACGAAAATACTTTATTCATCCTCACCTCCATTAGTTAGTTTGATAAGTTGGCGGATTATAGCACTTTTAAGTGTGAGATAAACAAAATAGATCCTGATTTCTGTTAATTCTTTACCTCTAGTATGGAAGTTATAGAACCAACAATGGGTAAAACCCATGCAGGATGTTTTTAAATATCTGGTAAAACCCCATGCGCATCAACTTAAGAGAGTCAACTAGTTGTTAATAAAGTAGTTATAAGGATTTTGTCCATTGTTCAAGTTTTGAAAGTTCGGTATTCAGTTTTTGAAACTTAACTC
>JAHFUF010000703.1 GCA_023265235.1 Blastocatellia bacterium | reverse complement strand
CCAGCCGCGATAGACTCACCTGCTGAGCCAGTAGTTTGTACAATATTATTTTCTAAAATTGTTGCTCGTCCAAATAAGCGCAAAACTGTAATAGAAAGTACTGCAATAGGAACAGAAGCACTAACGGTTAAACCTACTTTAAGTGCTAGATAAACTGAGGATGCACCAAAAATAACTCCAAATATTGCCCCAAGTAACAAGGCACGAGGCGTCATTTCTGCAATCACCTCTTTGGCACTAATATAAGGCTTAAACGCAACACTTTTTGCTAGGTCGCTTTTATCTTTAGCCATTATTTACTCCAATGAGAATTTAAATTTTTAAGGATTTTTATTTATAGATACTGAATAATCTATGTATTAGGGTAAGTGAGTCAAGGAGAAACTAACAAGAAAAGGCTTTTTCTCCCTGTTTTTATATTGGTTTTATATCAAAGTAGTAACCTAGGAACCTTTTAAGAGAAAATACTCAGTCTCATCTTGTTGCTCTATTATTAATCGCTCGTCTGCTACTGCCATATCTAGATGTGCCTGAGCTTCTGAGACAGCCAAATAACGGTGCATCCCATCAGCACTAGGAAAAAGTAGTCCAGAAATCTCCCAGGCTGTTGCCCCACGTTTAGGTAGCAAAGAAATTACTTTCATTTGTCTTTCCTGAGTACGTGTAAGTAAACGATGAAAATGTTCACCATAATCAAGTATTGGGTGTCCATGTCCTGAATGAATAAAGGTGGGAGCAATTTCTTTAATTCTTGAAACTGAACATAAATATTCTGAGAGTGAAGGAAAACGACGGTGACAGTCCAGTGGGTCAACATGTAACATTGGATTAGGAGAAATATGCTTAATTACTGTATCAGCAGCAATTAGCTCTCGATTACTTTCACGTAGTAGACAAATACTTCCAGGGGTATGTCCAGGAGTGTGTAAAACTTTTAATGAACCATTTTCAAAAACTATATCTTCTTCATCTTCAACTGCATTAAAATTAATTTTATTACCAGCTAGTGGAGAAAACCTTAAATATCCTTCTTCAAAACGCTCAATTATTTCTCTAGGAACACCAGCACGATTTAATAATTTTTTATGTTCAGAGTAATCTTGATTGTTGAGAACTTTTTTTTCTTCCCAAGAATGCATAAGGATCTCTGCCCCAGAAACCTCTTGAACTCGCCAAGCCAACCCATAATGATCTTCATGAGCATGAGAAATAATTATCCGCTTAATTTGCTTTAGGCTAACACCTAATAAAGCTAAACCTTCTTCTAAGGTTTGATAGGCTTCTTCAGTATTTGGGCCAACATCGATGAGTGTTAATGGATCATTACGTACCAAATAAACATTAACAGGCCCAACATAAAACGGGGTAGGAACAACTATTTTATGAATTTGCATAAAGTTATGGAATTGTTAGCGATATATATCGATGTGATGCAGTTTGCCTAGCATTCCTCTCAATAAATAATACCAGTGAATCTCCTGGTTTTAGTTTGTTTATCGCTTGTAGAAAATCCTCTTCCTTAGTAATAACTTGTTTGTTAACTTCCTTAATAATATCTCCTTCTCGCAAATCAGCATCTTGGGCAACACCTCCTGAGGTTACAATGCGTGCAAACACTCCTTCTGTTGCTTTGCTGCCAAGTTGTTGAGCACGCATTTCTGTAAGAGAAGCAATAGAAAGCCCTAGACGTTGAGAAATATCTTTATCTGATTTTGAGAGTTTTGGTTTTACTTCTTGTATTGGTCTTAGTGGATTAGGAGTTTGTTTATTTTGTCTCTCTATCAAAGTAACTGTAGCAGATTGAAGTAATCCATTACGTAGATACTTTAGTTTCACTGGCGTATTTACTCTAGTAGACACAATATAGCGTACTAAGTCCCTATCATCTTTAACTAAATGCCCATTAAATTCAGTTACAACATCCCCACTCTTTAACCCTGCTTTAGCTGCAGGGCCGTCTACTTCTGTAATATCATGAATTAATGCCCCATTAGGCTCTTTTAAGCTATAGACTTGGGCAAACTGAGAAGATACTTTACTAGGGTAAACTCCTAGAAAACCTCTAGAAACACGCCCTTGAGTAATCAATTGACTATAAACATCCATAAAAATTGATGAAGGAACAGCAAATCCTACACCTTCAAAATTGCCTTTACGAGTTGCAATTTGAGAGTTTATACCAATTACTTCTCCGGCTAAATTAATTAATGGCCCTCCAGAATTACCTGGATTAATAGCTGCATCTGTTTGTAAAAATTGTTGAAAATTACGATTTTGATCTGTTACACGTTCTTTAGCACTAATAATTCCTGCTGTAACAGTTTGCTCTAGGCCAAAAGGGCTACCAATAGCCAAAACCCAATCTCCTACTGTCACTCGTTCAGAATCACCAACTTGGCTAGTTTTTAGTGCCTTACCAGAATTTACTTTAATTACAGCCAAATCCGTTTCTTCATCAAAACCAACTAAACTAGCTGTTAATACTGCACCATCAACAAACCTAGTTTTTATTTTACTAGCGTCTTTAACTACATGGTAATTGGTAAGAATATAGCCAGCAGAGTCTATCACAAACCCAGATCCACTACTTTGACTTAAAAATACATCTCTTTCACTATCAAGATCAACCGTAGTAATATGGACTACGCTAGATTCCACGGCTTGGGCAGCAGTAGCAAAAGCTGCTGAGAGTAATAAAGGTGAGCTAACTTCAGCATTCATACGAATATTTGTTGGTAACTCTGGTGCTGCATCAGTTCGATGAACTACTAAAGACCCAATACCAACACCTGTTAGTAGGACAAAAACTAGGCTAATAACAAGGCTTGGCCCAGTTAGTCTAATTGTCACAACTCGTTCAGGAAAAAGTTGTTTAGACATTTTAGCTGATCCTTTAGGAAGAGATTGTTGCTCTAAGTTTGGCTGAATTTCTTGCATTCAAAAGCCTCCAACCCAAATTTTTGGGTGAGTCTAAGTTTAGTTTAATTTAATATAGTTTGGAAAATTTCTAGCTAATTTGGCTAATTATAGCAGAGCAAATTAAAAATCTCTTACTGAAAACTCTAATAGATAAGCAGAAAATCCCCTGAAATAAAGAATGGTTTACCTTATAAAACAAATATAACTGCTAGGTATTAAAATAGTTACTGTAGTATTAAGAAACCTATAAACATCAAAACTATATTAGCTATT
>JAHFUF010000702.1 GCA_023265235.1 Blastocatellia bacterium | reverse complement strand
TTTTCTAAGCAGCCAACAACCAAGGCTAAAAATAGATATTATTGTAATTAAAGATAGGATTACCCATATATTAGGGCTAGATGTTTTAGGAATTTGGCTGAAATCATAATCTCCAGCTAAGTTAATTGGCCAAACTAATAATTGAAGATACTTAATAAAAGCCAAAGACATTGTGTAAAACCGTGTAGTAAAATCAATGTTACGCCAGTAAAGCCATGTTTCTGGAATTACTAGATTTTTTAATACTATAAGTCGAATTAGCAAATAAACTCCTGCTAAAACCAAGTAGCCAGAATAACCTCTTAATAGCTTTTTGAGTTGTGAATACCACGTTTCCCAGCCATTACAAAGGTCTGATAAAATTAAAACACCAATTAAAGTAATACCACTTTCTTTAGCTGTTAGTGAACAAAAATAAAAAGCTAGTGAAAGCCAATAGTAGCGGGAATTTTCTTTGCTTAAAGAGCTTAAAGAGTAAGTAATCCATGAGAGCAAAGCGAAACTAGCAGTAAGTAATTCGGCTCGACCAGAAATATTACTTACTGCTTCGGTATGAATAGGGTGAACAGTGAAAATTACTGCGGCGAACAAAGCTAATGTACTAGCTTGGCTATAATGCTTTACTAGCCAATATATCATAAAGCTATTAGATGAATGCAGTAACAAGTTAACTAAATGATAACCCCAAGGGTTAAGGCCATCTAAAAAATAATTAAAAGCATAAGTTAAAGAAGTTAATGGCCTATATAAACCAGTAGGGTAGAGATCGCCCCAGTAATTGCTAGTGAAAAGTTTAGGTAGGGTAGAAAAGCTTTTAATTAGTTCATGTTTAACAATGGTATATTGATCATCTAGAACAAATTCTCCTCCTAGCACATTGGAAAAGCACAAAAATGTTAGCAGAAGGGTTAGTAGGATTATAAAACGATGATTTTTATGCATAGTTTTTATGCTTTTTAGTGGTTAGAGAAAAATGATGGGTAGAGGCACTAAAGGTTAATGAGAGTAAACTTTATGATAATGTAAAATTACCCTTTACTCATAGTATTTCTCGGCTTATTATGTTATTAATTTTTTCTCTGGTAACTTCTATATAAAATATAAACTAAAATAATCGCTGTTGGCAATCTAGCAAACTCTGGCCGTGTTCGTATGCCAAAAATTTTTCAACATGCGATAAAACTGCTAGCAAAATGTGGGAGTCTTGATTATGGGAACAAGCACAATAAATTGTACTATTGCAGCGATTACTGATGTTGGTATGGTTCGGAAAAATAATGAAGATAATTTTATTCTAGCAGATATAGTAGCTGGTCAGAATTTACCTTCTTGGTGTGAAACTAGTCATAAGGTTGGCGAAAACTCTTTATTACTAGTAGTTTCTGATGGAATGGGTGGGGCTGAATATGGTGAACTAGCCAGCGAATTGACGGTTTTATCTGTAAAAGATGCTTTAATGCGGATGTCACGAAATATTTCTCCTCACGATAGAGTTGTGGCTGCTGTTGAAGAAGCAAACCATGTTGTGTGGCAAGAAGGTGAAGTCCAACCACATCTAAGAGGAATGGGTGCAACAGTTACTGCTGCACTTATTGAGGATGATCAAGTTTATGTTGGTGAAGTAGGTGATAGTCGCGCTTATTTAATACGTGGCGGTAATATTAAACAGGTAACTACAGACCAATCTTTTGTTGCTCAACTAGTAGAACGTGGCTTACTTAAGCCAGAAGATGCCATAGTACATCCAAGACGAAATGTTATTTTGCAATCTATTGGAGCACAAGAAATAGTTCAAGTTGCAGTCTGTATGTTTCAACTCAAACAAGAGGATATTTTACTACTCTGTTCAGATGGGTTATCTAACCTAGTAACTACAGGGGAAATGCTCTTTTTTAGTTCTAATATGGAGCCACATTTAGCTTGTCAAAAACTAGTAGATATTGCTAAGCAACGTGGTGGTACAGATAATATAACCTGTGTTCTTGCTAAGTTTTATGGGGATGCTCTGCAAATTAGTAAAGATGCAAAAGGTTTAACAGGTATGTTACAAACCATTACAGCTTTTAATCCTGAGCAAAGTCCAGAAAAAACTCATAAACGTACTCAATTACTAGGTAATTCATCTATTATTGAGCGTTATTATAATTCAGCTACTAATGAAGTAGCAAAACGACAAGAAGTTAGTAATTTAGGCGATTTTCCTAATAGTGATGTAATTAGGGATGAAAGTGAAAAGCTACTAGAATGGCTAGAGTATTGTCAGCAAATTTTAGAATTTAAGACAGACCAAACTCAGGAAGCATCTGATTGGTTGTCTGCCCAAAATATACACTTTACTAACCTAGAAACTATAATTCATCAAGTAAAAGAAGGCGTAGCAGGCTTAGCAAAAGCAAAAGATGCCACTAGAGAATTAATAAAAGTTTTTAGCTCTACAAAAAAGAAATAAAAGTCTCTTCTAATTGATCTGCTTTTTATCCACATTATCACACTTTAATGTGTGTTATCCGCAGTTTTTAAGTAGCGAAAATTTTAATTTTATAATATAGAAACCTAAGGAACTTTTTTTAATTTCTGGTGACTAATAATAACAGAAATTGATTTACTCCTCTCAACAGTAACAATTTGTCAGGGTGATAAATTTATAAACTTAAAGGTCTTTTGTAATTATTGGAAGAAGTTTTTATCACCCTGGGAACTTTTTTTAGACTTATACGACCACATAGAAAATCAAACAAAAACTTTATTACAGGCTAACTTTGGAGGGTTAATTTTATGAATAGACGTAGCATTCCACTGCAAACAATATCTATTGCTATACCTTGTACTGCTGATTGGGGAAAAATGACTGGTAATGACCAAGTAAGGTTTTGCCAAGAATGTAAGCTAAATGTTTATAATATTTCTGGTATGACCCAGTATCAAGCAGAAGACTTAATTAGAAAAACTGAAGGGCGGCTTTGTGTAAGATATTTTCGTCGCACGGATGGTACGATTTTAACCCAAAATTGCCCTGTTGGTTTACAAGCTTTGAAAAAAGCTGCTCGTGCTGCTACAGCAATAATCTCTGCTCTACTAAGCTTTATAACTGGGTTTGCACTCTTTAGCTATATAACAAATAAAAAAGCAGTACCAACACCTCTTATGGGATCAATAGCCTATACCCCTCCAGTTATTGAGCATGGTAATGAAAT
>JAHFUF010000110.1 GCA_023265235.1 Blastocatellia bacterium | reverse complement strand
GATTTTTCTTATCAAGATGGTAAAATCCATCTTACATCACTAATCCCAAAAGAAGTTCTGATAAGTGGTTTGACTAAAGTGCTAAAATATACTTTGGATGAATTAGTTCGTATGTCGCCAACTTCTCAGTTAAGAGAAAGAATAGCAGGGGCATTGCTGCGCTTGGAACAGCTAAAACAATCAGAATTTGAGTTCTTCTCAATTTCCTCTGCTTTAGCTGAAATTATAACAATAGATTAATTTTTATAATTAGAAAGGAACACCAAAGTGGGCAAAGCGCATGAAACCTTCCTACAAGATATGTTACGTATCCAAGGTGTAAAAACAGCAGCATTAGTAAACTTTCGAGGAGAGTTTTTACTCTCAGCAGGAGTCTTTACTCCTAATGCACAAATATCTAATCAATTAGGCACTTTTATAGTACAGTTAATAGCAACAGCAGAATATGTTAGAGGTCGTTCTGAAGAATTAACTTTGCTTTATTCTGAGGGTAGACTCTCAGCTTTTATTAATTTAGATTTATTAATAGATACTCCTTATGGTGCACAGGAAGTGTTTTTACTAATTTTAAGTAGCGCGAATGTAAACCTTCCTACTTTACGTATGACTGTAAAAGTTGCTTTAAGTAAACTTAAGCTAGACAAAGCTGTTAGAGAATTGAGAATTAATGTTCGAGTTTATCCACAAAATTTACTTACTAGAGATCGTATGGATGAAACTAGTTGGCAGTTTGTAGAAGCAATCAGCCGTGGTTGATAATTAAAAACATAAACATCCTACAAGGTGAGAAAAAAATATCATGTCAGATGCATTTTCTGGAAATTTATCACAGTTTAAACTCCTAGATATTTTACGTCTTTTGCATGCTAGTAATCGTACTGGCTTACTAGAGCTTGAACATGAAGACGGACATTTTGGTGAAATTTATTTTGTTAGCGGTCAGGCCACTCATGCACTTTATGAAGAATACATTGGCGAAGAAGCTATTTATGCCCTATTTTCTTGGATAGATGGCACTTTTCGTTTTCGCAGCAGTGAGATGACAGACGAACAAACCACAATGTTAACTACAGAGGAAATATTAGGGGAAAGCGTTACTTATGCTGCTGACTGGGAAAGCGTACGTAGAGTTATTCCTTCGCGTAATACTTTGTTTCAACTTTCTTCCCGTCCAACAAAAGAGTTTTCTCTACGTTCAGAAGATTGGGCTGTACTACGTGAAGTAGATGGAGAAAAAAATGTTGGTGAAATTGCTGACGCTACTCAACTAGGAGAGCTGCAAGCCTCACGTATTTTGGTACGCTTATTTGACCTTGGGTTGATTGAATCTGCTGGAGAAGCTAGCTCACAACAAGCTTATATAGAGGTTGTAGATGAGGTAGTCTTAGAGCAAGTAGAAAAAGATCTTACTATGGCCATTGGCCCAATGGCCCCAATTGTTATTGATGATTGTGCAGAAATGCTAGGGTTTAGCCGTAACAGCTTACCTAGGGATATGGTACCGTCTTTTATTGAAAGACTGGCAGAAGAAATTCCTGATAGCGATCGTCGGGTTCGTTTCCAAGAAGCAATGCTAGAAATAATGAAGCAACTTTTCTAGTAAAACAAGTATACTTTGCTTAAGTAAACAGAGTCGTAAGACTCTGTTTAGCTTTTGTAGTAAAACTTTAATTTAGTTTTTAGTTTTCTCCTATTTTTACAATTTTATCTCTATTAAAGGAGGCAGCGATTTCTACTCTACTTATTAATAGAGTTTGAGGTCTCCACGCTGAAAAGTAACATGAAACTAATGATTAAGCAGAAATTAATGATTTTTTCCGCCTTGTTGGTTTTTGTCCCTTTGCTATTTTCTGCACTAATTATCGGCTATATAGTTAAAAGTAGTATCGATGATCAATCGGCACAATCGATGGAAAAGGATGCTCGTGTTGCTGAACAGCTTTATAAAAATCGCGAATTGTTAATTATCCAAGTTGTTCAAAATTCAGCACAATCCATCAGTGCTCAAGGGCTTTTTGATTTAGCTCAAGCTCCTAGTGGTGCTGATCCTAAAAGTGCAACAGGGCGAGTTCAGGAAGAAGGCAGTAAACGTCTAGCAGGCTTATTAAATAATGCTCAACAAGCAGGTAACATTGATTTTATTGTTCTTACTGATAGTAAAGGCAATATTATTGCTCGACAAGCTGAAGGTGAAGCAAATGGATCTATCAGTGATAACCCATTAGTAGTTTCTGTGCAAAATGCTGTTACTGCTAGTAGAACATATGCTCAATCTAGTTCTGTAAAAGAATCAGCAGAAAAAATAAGGCTATTAGCTGGTGAACAACTAGCTCAACGCGCAGAAATAAAAACTGAAGGTAAATCTATTACAGATGGTTTAGTAATAGAAGCAGCAGCACCAATTACCAATAATAATGGAAGATTATTAGGAATTGTTGTTGCAGGGCTTTTAGTTAATAATGCTCCTCAGGAGCGTGCTGTTATTGAAGATATTAAAACTAAACTCTACCCCTCTCTACCAGATTCTTCAGGAGCTTCTATTACACTAAATGACATGATTGTTTCTACAAATATGCCAATTCAACAAAATGGTGCTTTGGGAAAACGCACTAATGCAGCAGTGGGTGATGTTCCTAAAACATCAATAGAGGTTTTTAATAATGAAGCTTATAAAAGTGCTTATGTCCCAATTAAAGATATTAGTAATCAAGTAATAGGTAGGGTAGGAGTTCAAGTTAAACAAAGCTGGTTTAATGCTGTACTAAATAAGGTTCTATTAATTATCTTATTAATAGTTTTAGTATTTATTTTGGGCGCAATAGGAGTTGCAATATATGCTGCTCAAAAACTAACTAAGCCTATTATGGAATTGACTGAAGCTTCTAATAATATCAGTTTAGGAAAGTTAGACGAATCCATACAAATTAAAAGCGATGACGAGATAGGTCAATTAGCTGAAGCCCTAGAACGTATGAGGATAAGCTTAAAACAAGCCTTAGATCGCTTACGCAGTCGACGCGCACAGCAAAACAATTAGTTTTTTCAAATTGTAGATTATATGTTTGGATATTTTAGGAGACTTGTATGAAATATTACTCTGTTGCAGAAATTGATATCACTGATCAGAGTTGGGTTCCAGCATATATTAAAAATGTAACTAAGCTTGTTGAAGATCATGGTGGGCGTTACTTAGCTCGTACATCAAATGTTGAAAAGATCGAAGGTGAAAGAAAGGCTAGCCAAATATTTCTAATCATTGAGTGGTCTTCTAGAGACAAAGCAATAACCTTTTATGAAAGTGATGAGTACAAACCCTATCGTCAAAATCGTATAGAAGGTGCTAAAAGTGAGTTTGTCCTAGTTGCAGGTGAAGACATTGCTAAGGTAGCACAAATTGCTGACTAGGCTAATAACCAAGCCTAGTAATGGAGTATAAATATAAAGTTTAGCAGGAAACACCAATATTCTTCTTCGTACTTGTTGATATAAAGTGTTAGGCATATTTTAAGTTAGACTAAAGTTTATAAAGTTATTATTATGAGTCGTGATTCTTCAAAGGACAACATTAAGCCTTTTTTAGCCGCACTTAGTGAATCTGTTGATTCGCTTGAAAAAGATGAGTCTGTCTATGCACCTACTAGAAAATTGCCTAATATCCCTATTCAACTTTCAGAGCTTTATGAAGACGACTCTTTTACACAAAACTCATCAGCTATTGAGGCGCAATTAACTTATGAAAGCAATTCTATAGGAGAAGATCAACTGATTACTCAATCAAATCTATACCACCCTTCATTTGAAACGTTTGATAAAAAACCTACTGCTGAACCACAACCTAGTTTTCCGTCATTTGAAGTGAAACTTGATCCAAACTCTACTACTGCTAGATTTGAAAAAGACAAAATGCTAAAAGAACAAATAGAAAGCGTAGATTTTTATATTGAACAAGGATTTTTGGATGTGGCTTTTAGTACTTTAGAAAGATTGGAAATGGTTTTCCCAGGCCACTCCTTAATTTCTGAACGATTAGAACGAATGGCTAGTCTAGAAATAGAAAAAACTAGTCAAGGTATTGCTGTCCCAATACTATCTAGTACAATTGCTGCTAGTGAAATAATAGTAAGGGAACATAATACTAATCTTAATGAAAGTATATTTCGTGTTCCTAATACAGCAGAGTTACAAAGCATAGGGGAGCTAGCTCCATTAGATTCTGAAAGAGAAATGGATTTTAAAAACCTAGTGACTAATAATATTACGTCCGATAATACTACGCCTGATAATGTCAAAAAAATAGAAAAACCTGCTGATAATGAAGTTATGTTTAGGGAAATACCCGCAGAACTTTATCAAACAATTACTGATGATGAAGAAATAGAAAATATACTTAACCAAGTAGATACAGCAGCAGAAATAGCCGCAGCCCAAAATGGGTTAAGCTCATTATTAATTGATGAGTCAGAGTCAGAAACAAATGTTGAAGAAGGTTTAGACAATGAATTTGCCAGCCATTTTAATATTGGCCAAGCTTATTTTGATATAGAACTTTTTGATGATGCTATCGAAGAATTTCAAGCTGCTTATAGATCTATTCAATATTTAGGTGTAAATACAGAGGTTTTTCAATGTTGTATGATACTAGGAAAATGCTTTCGATTAAAAGAAATGCCACGCCCAGCACTTATTTGGCTACGAAAAGCTTTTGACACAAAACAATATCAAGAGCCAGAACGCTTAGATCTATTGTATGAAATAGCAGGAGTACATGAAGAACTAGGCGAACAGAAAAAAGCACTAGAAATCTATAAAGAAATTGCTAAAGTGTCACCAAACTATCAAGATATAAACAAATGCATCTCTAAATTAGGCTAACCCCAATTATTCTAAGGTTTTAACTAAATTTATCGCTCTTTTTAGTGGACTTTTCTAGTTTTTTTCTTGATAAAATCATAGAGAACATATTGCCCTAGGTTTACTACGCTGGTAAAATAAGCTTTACCACGAGCAATTTCTGTGACTTTTTTTACAAAATCTACTAGGTAATAATCATCTGTTAACATAAAAGTATTAATTAAGATACCTGACTTACGACAAATAGCAACTTCTTTTAAGGTTTCTTGAATAATTAAAGGATCTAGCCCCATTGGGTTTTTATAAAGATATCGCCCACTAGCTGTTTGTTCAGCATAATGAAGCGCTTGTTTAGCATGTTTACCAGATGTTCCTTCCATAAACATTGCCGAAGGTTTACCATCTGTAATCATTATAATTTGCTTCATTTCTTTTTGTTGTGCTGCTAGTAAGCGACGTGACAGACGTAATCCCTCTAGAGTGTTAGTATGATATGGCCCAACTTGGACTTGAGCTAGTTTAGAAAAAGGAATTTCCTCTGCTCCATCATGAAAAAGTACTACTCGAATACTATCACCAGGGTATTGAGTACGAATTAAATGTGCTAAGGCTAACGCTACTCGTTTTGCTGGGGTAAAGCGGTCTTCTCCATACAAAATCATTGAATGACTACAATCAAGCATTACGACAGTGGCACAAGAACTATAGTACTCTGACTGATGAACCATTAAATCTCTATATTCCAAATTAAGTGGTGTTCCTAGTCCTTCACGTTTAATTGCTGATAGTAAAGTCGCATTAACATCTAGGTTAAGTGTATCGCCAAATTCATAAGCTTTTGAGGCTTCATTTGCTTCAATACTAGTGGATAAATGCGTGGTATCATGACGACCAATGCTGCTACGTCCTAGACTTCCCATTAAATCTCGCAAGGCTTTAAACCCAAGAAAATCCATACCTTTATCTGTTAGCTTAAACTTTACTCCTTTTGCCCATTCAGGATCTAAGCGACCTTGTTTGCTCATTTGTTGACGTAAGGCTTGTGCACTTTCTTCGTCTTCAACCGTGATATAGCCCTCTTTCATTAACCTTTCAATTAAGCGATCTAGCAGTTCTGCTAAAACCTCTTCACGAATATTTCCATTTTCATCTTGGAGTTGTTTTAGCTCTAAGTCAGAAAGTAACCCTTGTAGCAAAGCTTGACGAATTGCTTCCTCTAGATCGCCTAGGGTTTGCTCTTGAGCAGGATTACTAGTTGAGCGACGACGGCGAGACTTGCTTTGGAAACCATTTTGAAAACCGCTTTGGAGAAAGAACTCTGTGAGCTTATTAAGTAATTCATCTAGACTGAGTTCTGACCAATCAAGTCCAGTCCACTTAGCATATTTAGTAAATTTCATGGGTATTCCTAATTTGCTATTGTACTTTTTTAGTGATTAAATCTTGAGCCGCATCAATAGCTTCTACCAAGTTAGTTACTTTACCATCTAGCTGTAATTCGTAGACAGCGCGAGTAATTTCTCCTATTTGTCGTCCAGGGTTTAGCCCTAATTCTAGTAAATGTCGCCCTAATAAAATTGCTTCAGGGGCAGATTTTTCAACTCCTAAAGCTAATACTCTTTCCAGAAACCATTCTTGAGCGTCTGCATTTGGTTTAGGGGCATCTAGAGCATGCCGACCTAAAGAATCCGCTTTTGCAACCAAATAAAGCAACTGCATTTCGCATTTACGTGCTAGTCGCCTAAATGCACCATCTGTAATCATATTTTGTTGTTTATAAAATTGTCCTGGCTTAAGGTGATTTGCTACTAATGCTATCACTTGATCCCTTACATGATAGCTGTCTATATTGTGAATATTAAGGCGATCTAGCATTTTTTCTGTAGGTGCAACACCAGCTTCTTCATGTGCTAAAGATCGAATCCGACCGTCTATTTCTTTAGTAGTAGAAGGTTTGCCAAGATCGTGACAAAGAACTCCTAACATTACTGTTGTTTGTTGAGCTTTAGGTAGTTTACTAATTAATTGGACTGCTTCATCCATTGCTTGTAGAGTATGTATCCAAACATCTCCCTCAGGGTGCCAATCTTTTTCTTGTGGACAACCCACTAGGGTTTTTAACTCAGGGAAAAGTTTGTCGATAACTCCCATTTCTAGACCAATTTGCCACCCAATTGAGGGTTTTTTGGCTCTAAGGAGTAGCTTTTCTATTTCTCCCCAAATTCGTTCACAAGGCAAGTCTGTAAGGTCAATTGTGCGACATAAAGCTTTAGTTTCTTCTGCAACAGTAAATTCAAAACGTGCTGCAAACTGCATTGCCCTAAGCACTCTTAAAGAGTCTTCAACAAAAGTGGTAGGGTCAACTACCCTTAAAGTACGGGCTTTTAAGTCATCAATCCCATGGTAAGGGTCTAATACTTCACCTGTAATGGGGTTACACATTATGGCATTAATAGTAAAGTCGCGTCTTTTAGCCGCTTCTAGAGTGGTCATATCAGGGTCGCCGGTGACAGTAAAACCACGATGTCCTTGACCAGTTTTAGACTCTCGACGGGGTAAACTTATATCTAGTTCTATACGTTCCATTCCTCGTCCAAGAGCTAATTTGTAGACAGTAAAAGCTTCTCCTACTGCATCAACACGGCCAAATTTAGCTAATACAGAACGGAGTCTTTCTGCGTTTATTTGATAGGCTTCTATATCAAAGTCTCGTACTGAAGATAGGTTATGATTAGTAATTAAACCTAATTGTGACATTACTTGATCACGAACAAGGCCACCAACTAAAAAAGCGCGACCATTTTCTTGATCAATAGTCGCGCAAATCTCTTGAATTAATCCCATTGCTTTTTCAGAATGGTTAAAAGCTAGCTTCATATCAAAATCCTAACAGGTTTTTAAACCTACATGTTAAGAAGATGTTTTATTAATTTACTTTTTAAGGCTTCTGACATACTCTACTAACCCTTGCATTTCCTCTGGTTTAAGCAACCCATTCCACTTAGGCATTGTTCCTTTACCACTACCTTTACCATTAGCAATTGAGTCATATAGCTCTTTGTCTTGTTTTTTATCATGCCACGGAGCACTAGTAAAATCTGGTACTTCAGGAGCAATAGCTTTATTACCTTTACCATCTTCGCTATGACAAGCTTTGCAACGTCCTAGGAAAAGTTTTTGAGCATCTTCTTTAGAAATAGCTGCTTTGGCCGCATTGGTGTCACCACCTGCAGCAGGTGTGCTAGCAACAGGTGCGGTTGTTGAAGCCGCAGGTGTTGCTGCGGGAGAAGCGTTTCCACCTTCAGGAGTAGTTTCACCACCACCACAAGCCCATGTAAAAGCTAACATCATAATTGATAATACTAGAAATGCCATATATCTGCGTCGTTCCATGTTTTCCTCCAAACTAATTTTTTAGAACAAATTTCTTACTTAAAGATTAATAACTAAAAAATACTTAAGCCTATTTTTTGACACAAATGAGGTGCTAATTGAGTAATAGCAACTCGCTCTTGCTGCATTGTGTCACGTTCACGAACTGTTACTGTGTGGTCTTCTAAGGTTTGAAAGTCAACAGTAATACAAAAAGGTGTGCCAATTTCATCTTGCCGTCGGTAAAGTTTTCCTATCCCGGCTGTATCATCATAAACTATTCGTAAGTAAGGTTGTAGATCATGTCTAATTTTTTTGGCAACTTCAACAATTCTAGGTTCATTTTTCTTCAAAGGAAAAACAGCAACCTTAATTGGGGCAAGTTGGGGATGTAGTTTTAATACTACTCTGGTGTATTCATCACATAATTTAGCGGCAATTGGACGAGTTTTCTTAAGTACATCTAAGCGATCTGCTCCAGGCATATTACAAACATCTTCAAAAGCAAGTAGGGTTTTAGGTAGCCCCTCTACTGCCCTAGCCAAACCGTCGCTAATTGCTTTTAGTTGTTCTAGTGTAGGGCTTTCCTTAGTATCAACTTTTGTCTCGCCTCCCTTAGCCTTTTGTTTTTCTGCTTCAGCAACCTTCTTTTCTAAATTTTTAGCTGCTAGCGTACAAGCTTCTCGAAGTTGAGTTAAATCTGACTCCTTAGGTTCGCTTACTAGTTCTTCATTATAAGCTTCACATAAAAAAGCTAATGTCGCACGATCTGCCCCTGCTGAAGGCTCAATTACATATGGGATATAGCGAGCACCTTTTTTGTTTGTTTCTGGGTCAACATATTGCTCATCAAAATAATCTAGCTTTTGTATGCTATCAATATTTTTTGATAATTTAAGTCGCTCTAAGTCTGTTTCAGGTATGTCTTTACTATGAGCCGACAGGTCATAGTCTTGCCGATTAGCAACGCCTTCTAACTCACTCCAACCCAAAGAACCAGGAAAAATATATTCTATATCTGTAGTGGCCTTTGCATAATGAGCTAGTTCTTCTTTGCTTTGCTCACGTTTTTGTAAACGACATGGAGCAATGCCTAAACGAACATACCAGTTAAACCTTTGCTCTATCCATTCCTGATGCAAAACCTCGTCGTCTTTTTCGCCCGATTGAAGATACTTAGGCGGTTTACAGTAGTATTCTATTTCCATTTGCTCAAATTCACGAGTACGAAAAGTAAAATTTCCTGGGGTAATTTCATTACGAAATGACTTACCTATTTGAGCAACACCAAAAGGTAATTTACGCCGCATAGTTTGTTGAACATTAGCAAAATTAACAAAAATGCCTTGGGCGGTTTCTGGCCTTAAATAAGCTAGTCCAGAATCGTCTTGTACTGGCCCAAGATAAGTTTGAAACATTAGGTTAAAACTTCTAGGATCTGTTAATTCTCCTGTACATTCTGGACAAACCTTGCCTTGCACATGGTCAGAGCGAAAACGCTTTTTGCATTGTTTGCAATCAACCAAAGGGTCAGAAAAAGTTGCTTCATGACCAGAATAACGCCAAACTAACCGATTCATTAGAATTGCAGCGTCTAATCCTTCCATATCTTCGCGATCATAAACCACGCTACGCCACCAAGCACGCTTAACATTATTTTTTAGTTCAACACCAAGTGGCCCATAATCCCATGTTGAGCCAATTCCACCATAAACTTCACTGCTTTGAAAGATAAAGCCTCGTCGTTTAGATAACGAGACAATTTTTTCCATATCAGGAGCTACCATTTAGTTATCCCTTTAGTTATTTTTAAGTAATTAATAAAGTCCTAATGCCCTGTAAGGGCATCTGATAATAGCCCATTGATTTATCTATGGGCACTTAATTTAATGAGAAATTTGAAGTGACGGATTATAATATAATTTATGATCTCAGCGATACTACTTGCAGCAGGCCAATCACGCCGAATGGGTAAGTTTAAGCAATTATTACCATTTGGAAATAAGACTTTTATTACCAGTGCTATTACTAGCTTATTAGCTGCTAATGTTGATGAGTTGTGTATAGTATTAGGCCATCGTGCTAGTGATATAATAGATTTTTTAAGTAAAGAGCCTTATTTTAACAAGATAAAAACTATTATAAATGAAATCTATTTATTAGGAATGACTGGTTCAGTTCAAACAGGGCTTAAAGTAGTTAACCCTAATGCAAAAGCTTTTTTGA
>JAHFUF010000701.1 GCA_023265235.1 Blastocatellia bacterium | reverse complement strand
TACCTTCAGTCCATTCAAAAACAGATAGGATTGCATTAGAATTAAGTTCTTGTAAAGCAATGTCAAGTTCTGAGACGCTAATAAGACCACTTTCTGCCAATTTTTGAGATAATTGTTGTACATTAGCAGCAGAACCAAACTTTGATACTTCTTCTACTGTAAGCCGCTTAGTACGTACCAGAAAGTCACCTAGCTGATCTTCTGCTAAATTACTGAGTGCAAAAACAGGATTGCCATCTTCTAGAAAAATCGCTTTAGTATGTTTATCACGAGTAATGGTTAAAATACCGTTGGCGCGGCTGTGATAGAGTTCTTTTAGCACTTCTGCAAAAGCACGTTGCGAGAGTTGGCCTTTCATTAAGCTTTTTGTCTCCTAATTATGAGATTTAGGAGCACAACCTCCCTAAAATGAATAACAAAATATTAAAATTTGGTTAAAGTTGTTATTATATAGATCAAAACCCACTGATTATATAATGCCATGTATAGTTTTAAGTATGCGTTTTCGCTGAGGTTGTTTATTAATTTGGTAGTGCTTAATATCTTAATATATAGCTTAATCTAGCACAAAGCAAAAATAGTTGTGTGCTTACTTATTTTCACTCTAGTGCTTAACCAAACTATCATCTATCATCTTATCATCTGAAAAGTATTTCTATTAATGCCAACTATAAAACTATAAGAGACGTTTATGCAAAAATTTTTCTTAACTAAACCCATATTGGTTTTTTTCTTAGTTTTTCAGCTATCAATTAGCACTATTGCTAGTAATCGTGCTTTACCAACAGTCCCAATAAATGGTTTAGCTGCTATTAGTCAGCGCGAACTAAAGATGCATCTTTCTTTTTTAGCTTCTCCAGAATTAGGGGGTCGCTATACTTTTAGTGATGGTAATCATATTGCTGCAAGATATTTAGCTAGTCAGTTAGAAGCTTTTGGCTATCGTGGCGGGGCGGCAAATGGAAGCTTTTTCCAAAATATAGAGTTTTTTACCAATTTTATAGATACAAAAAATTCTGAGCTAAAAATTATTAGTGGTGATGTAAAAGGTTTGTCTCTACCAGCTAGCTTTACTTTTGGTAAAGATTTTTTTACTACTACTACCACATCAGTAGATGTAGAGGCTCCAGTAGTTTTTGTTGGTTATGGTATCTCTTTACCAGGCGAACAAGATGATTACGCTAAGATTAATGTACAGGATAAAATTGTTTTAGTTAGTTCAAATATCCCTAAATCTATTACTAGAAAAGCTAGTTATGGACAATATGGTGCATCAGCAGCTTATGCCCATGGTGCAAAAGCTGTATTAATACTACCTGAAGATCAAATAAACCCAACTTGGTATAAGCCTCATTTAGACAATGATGGGCTTTTTCAAATGGCTAAACCTCAAGAAAATAAGGCTCAAGTTAATAGTGAAAAACCAGAAATAGAAATCAGTCTTGCTTTAGCTGAAACCTTACTCAAGGTAATAAACTTAAGCACAGAAGACTTTTTTAATGTTGACCAAAAGGGTAGTCCTCATACACAAGTCCAGTTGCCTTTGTCTATAAACTTAAAACTAGTTTCAGAAAGAATTACTAAAAAAACACAAAATGTAGTAGCTATTTATGATGGTAGTGATCCAAAACTGAAGCAAGAATATGTTCTCTTAAGTGCTCATTATGATCATATAAAATCTGAGGGGAAAGAAATATTTTGCGGTGCAGATGATGATGCTAGTGGGACTTCAGCCATTTTAACTATTGCTCATGTATTTTCTAGTGGCGCAACACCAAAACGTTCGATTTTAGTAGTATTTCACACTGGTGAAGAAATAGGATTATATGGTTCTCGTTACTTTACAGATATTGAACCATTAGTCGCGCTTGAGTCTATTGTTGTAGACTTAAATGCTGATATGATTGGTCGTAGCCGTAGTGATAAAGCCCCTTCGTCATTAGATAGAGAGCTAACTGATAAAGATTCAGTTTATTTGATAGGGTCAGATAAACATAGTAGTGAGTTACATAAACTTAGCGAACAGACTAACAGAGAAATAACAGATCTACACTTAAATTATACTTACAATGCTGAGGAGCACCCTAGCCGTCTTTTCTATCGTAGTGATCACTATAATTATGCTCGGCATGGGATACCTATAATTTTTTATTTTACAGGTCTGCATGCAGACTATCATCGTTCGACAGATACAATAGAAAAAATAGATTTTGATAAATTAACACGCGTTTCTCGCTTAATTTATGCTACAGCCTGGAGGGTTTCTAATTTAGAAAAACGTCTTGTTGTAGATCGTTGGAAAGTTAGGTCAAATTAAAGAGATGAGTTGTTTAGGTGCTAAGAAAACTACTATTGGACAAAGTAGCAGTCTAGCAAGGCTATCAGCCGCCAGCGAAGTGCTATTACTAATATTTTTTTTCTTTTTAATGGCTTGGGCAATCCCTGGTGCTCATAATTTATCAGTAGATGTACGTTTTTATGCTAGCCTATCAGTTATTACAGCACTTTTTACCTTAACAATTTTTTCTCATTTAAGCTATGAGGAGAATTTTACTGACCTTGGTTTTGGTAAAGAAAATTTTTGGCAAGCAGTAGAGATACTAGCTTTACCAGTATTTTTGCTAGCTTTAGCAATGGTAATCATTGGTAGCAATTTAGGTACAGTTTATATTAAACGCAAAATTCTATGGCAATTTTTAGGAATACCTTTTTGGGGTTTAATACAACAATACTTGTTACAAAGTATTATTAATCGGCGATTACAAATAATATTTGGTAAAGGGTGGTTGAGTATAAGTCTGACCGCAGCTATTTTTGCTTTAGTTCATTTACCAAACCCAACTTTGGCTATTGCAACTTTAATTGCTGGGTTTATTTGGGCATATAGTTTTCAAAAAGCTCAAAACCTATACCCAATTGCATTATCACATGGTTTACTTAGTACTTTATTTGCTACTTTTACTCCTAAATGGTTGCTTCCTAATATGGTAGTTGGATATGGCTATTTAGTAAAAGTTGGTTGGGTATCAGCAAATTATTAAGCTGTTATTTTTTCTTATTTTGGCAGATAATGTAACAGCTAGTAGAATAGGTTTTAGCAATAAGTTTACGATTTCCCGCTTACAAGTAATACATAAAATAATCACTGAGGTCAACACCGTGAAAAACGACGTTACTGCTAATACTGCGCAAAGATATTTGGA
>JAHFUF010000700.1 GCA_023265235.1 Blastocatellia bacterium | reverse complement strand
GTGAGCAAAAGCGAGCCGACAATTTTCTCCGCTGCAACGTTTGTTCGGCTTCCTGCTGGTTTAGAAGCTAACAATTTTGCTTGTTGTTGGCGTATTTGTTCCAGAGAATAGCCAAACTGTTGTAAAAGCTGTAGATGCCAGTTATCAATCTCTGGCAAAGCTAAAATGTTAGCAATAAGGGTTTGTTTTTGGTTCTCTAGCTCTAGGTCTTTTTGTTTTTGGTTTTGTTGTTGGAGTTCAAGCTTTTGGCTTTGTTGTTTTTGGCTTTCCAAAAATTTCCTCATCAAGTGATCGTTTTCTTTTGATCGTGCTAGTTTGTCTGCTAAAGCTTCAGGGCAATCTATGTTTCTTTGGCTTTCAGCGTAACGCAACCATTCTTGTTTGCTATAGGCTGAAACTGGGGAATTAGGAACACACACACGCTCTTTCTTTTGTGTGTGTTCTTTTAAGGATATCTTTTCAGAGGATCTATTAAGAGGAAGTGTCAGATCTGGTACTTCTTGACAAGTCATATGTGGCACTTCTTGAAGTGTCAGATCTGACCTTTCAGGAAGTGACACATATGTCACTTCCATATTTTCAATATCTTCTGTTTCAACAGTAAGATGGGGTTGTTTTTGTATAGAACTTTGATTTGTTTGTATCATCCAAGGATGTTCTAAAAAATAATAAAGGTTAGCTTTATTAAGCCCAACTTGATGAATTTCAATTAAATGGAAATGGGCTAGTTCTGCTATATATCTTTTGACTTGTCTTAAGCTCAAACCAATTTCAAGAGCCAAAGTTGCTTGTTTAACTCTGGCGTAATTTTTTACTCCTGCATACTGAGTGAATCTAGTGTAGACAAGCTTTGCCCCTGGAGTTAGCTCTCTACGCCTCATCAACCAGTTGAAACATTTGGCAAAGTTAAAGTTTTGATTAGGGTAAATTCTTTGAGTAGTAGTTTGGACTGTTATTTCTTTTGCATATCTGCTTTTCATGGAAAATTCCTCCATTTGAAATTTTCCCAAGCAGAGCCGAAGACAAAACCTTACCTAAAACGCTGAAGTTGTGCTAGGATTCACTTAATTAAATTATAATATTGTTTATGTCCCCTGCTCTGCCGGGGCTTTTGTTTTTTTAGCCCCCTAATTATATCTATCAATCTTCAATAATCCAGTAAAAAGCTTAGTTATTTTTGTGGCACTCTAAAGCAACGTGCGAGCGATTGAGCGAGCCGTTGCGCTTCTTGCTCTAGATTAAGAGCAGGGCAAGAGAGGCGTGCGAGTCGCGACGAGCCGCCGAACTGCCATTGTAAGCACAAGAGCAATTTTCAGAAATTACAATCAAATTCCAAATAAGCTTCCCATACTTCTTTAATGTTATTTAATGCAAATGTATAGACATCCATTAAAAATTTCCCCCTCACTGTATCGTTGCTTCCTGTTTGAGAAATAAGCGTGTTACTCAAAGGGTGGTGACTATTTATCAAATAGTTATTTCTCTTATTTAACCTTTCCAAATATTTCATCTTTGGAATTGCAGCAAATTTCCCTATCCCTATACCACGATTACATTGCTCACAGGAAATAACTAAATTCCAAACAGCATTTAAATTGAGGTTTGTCTTGTATCTCAGTGTAAAGGGTATGAAATGATCTACTTCTGATTTGCTTTCTTCATTAATATAAATATCCGTTAAACAATAAAAGCACTTACCTTTTTGATATCCTATTAATGCATACTTTGCAGCAGTTAAGTCTCGGCGATAGGTTGTTCTATCTTCAATATAAAGTTTCTTTGTATCAATATCAAAAAGCACAGGCGAAAGTACTTTTCCATTGTTAAAAGTCCAAGTATCTTCGATTAGTATCCATCGAGCATTGACTTCAGGTTCAAGATTAGCGAATTGAAGGCTTTGAGCAAGTTTGAATAAATTATCAGTTAATTCAATTTGTCTTTTTTTTCCACTACCTTGAATTACATAAAACTTTTCTTTAATTTGACCACCGTTAAGAGCATGAAAAGCATCCAGAACATACCTAAAGCCTGTTGTTTTTGTTTCTTCTATAAGCATGTCCAGCGTTATTGCTTCTCTATTGAACGCAGAACATGCATCGATATACGAACTAACATTATTGGTACATTGCATTTTTCCTGTTTTAATGTGTTCACACATGTTTTTTGAAAACGGTAAAGCAATTTCATCAAGTGAAAGTAAACTCTTTCCACTAGTTGCAAATTCAAGAAGAGATTTAGCAAGAGAAAACTTATAAGTTGCTACATTCGCTCCATATAATATTAAGGAACGCCAATATAGATCGATTGGTTGATCGTCGTTTTCTTTAAGCATTTTCATTTGTCAGTAATATTAATTAAGAAAATCCCTTTCTCAAACTTTCCATTAGTATTAGCTTTGATTTCTTTTATTTTATTGATTTCAATGTAATTTACTTGTTTGATTTTTAGAATTGCTTCAAGTACTTCATAAATATCTGCAATTTCACTGATTTCATTAGAAACTAAGTATTCATTTACTTCTTCTTGTAATTTTTTGTGTAATTCAACTAATTGCTCATCACTTCTTAATTGTCGATAAGTTGCTGATCTACCATCAGCTTCAATAATAGAAACTATTTTGTCTCTGACAAGTTTATTGTATTGAATAACTTTCATAATCGTAATCCATTTTTTTGCCCTGTTCATGGAAAACTCAGGTTCTTTAGTTGCAATTGTTACTGATAGCAGGAAACGTCAAAAATCATGCACGCCATTTTTTTGACTTACTTTTAGTATTAAAGCTCGATGAATACAAGAGTAGGGCAGCAAAAAAGTAGTTCAATTTTTGGCTCTATTCTTTTTCGGTTTTTTCTTCTGCTGGCAACTCTGCCAAAGAATCCGTTTCTACTTCTTGGGCTTCTTCTGGTTCTGTTGGTTCAAGTAATCCTGAGCGCAACAACTTTTTAGCTAAGGCGTAGATGTCTGTTTTGCTTCCTTCCCTGCGAATGCCTACGCCTACTATCAAGATAAGAATTTTCTCCCCATCTAAGCTGTAGATTATTCGATAGCGTTGACCAACAGCACGCACACTATAAAGATCTGTTAGTTCTGCTCCTAACGCTTTGCCTTGTTTCAGCGGTTCTTGTGCCAGCTTGTTTATTCTCTCCCTAATTTTTTCTTGAACTCTACGATCCTTTATGGCTTCCAACATAGCTAAAGCTTCTG
>JAHFUF010000699.1 GCA_023265235.1 Blastocatellia bacterium | reverse complement strand
ATAGTTAGTAAAATACTAAAATAACTATTAATAAAAACAACAGCAAGTAAATGTTAGGGTAAATAGGTGTTATTTATGGGTAATACATCACTTAAACAAGTAGAGGTCTGGGCAGATGGAGCAGCAATACCAAATCCAGGTTTTGGAGGTTTTGGAGTGCTTCTAATTCACTGTGTTGGAGGGAAAGAACACAGGAAAGAGATACATGGTGGTTTTCGTCATACTACCAATAACCGTATGGAATTAATGGCGGTTTTGCAAGGGCTTAAGATGTTAAAAGAACGTTGTAAGGTCAATATCCATACAGATAGCCAATATATCACCAATGCCTTTAATCTTGGTCGGCTAAAGAAATGGGAAAGCAAATTATGGCGCGATGTCAAAAATGTAGACTTGTGGCAGCAGCTTCTTGTTGTCTCTGAGCAACACGAAACTACCTACACCTGAATCAAAGGCCATAATGGGCATCCAGAGCAAGAACGTTCTGATTATCTGGCTAATCAAGGGGTTGCAGCAAAGAACCTGCTTATTGATTTTGGTTATGAGCAAGAACTGGTTCGTAATAATGCACAGGAAACCCTACTAACAGCCTAAAACGATAATACCAGAAATGGTGATAATAATAGGTTTAATGACAATAATTTGTGAGATTAAAAATGACAAAAATAGAACATTGTTGCCAAATAATAGAAAAGGTTTACGGGACTCTAAAACAGCAACAACCACAGCTTACTGACCAGCAAACACTTAAATTAATCAGTAGAAAGTATTACCCTTTTGAGAATAGGTATAGTTACAGCTACAGAGTTTGGCTAAAAGCAGTAAAACGCTATAAGGTTTATTTTGATAGGCTAGCTAAAGCTGGAATGACAACCATAGCTGCAAGCCAGCATTGAATAAACAGATAAGCTATTAATTTAGTGATGTTGAAGTATTTAGGACTTAGGAGAAAGCTATGAATGACTTAATTATCAATAAAGAAAAATTAGCAACCAGGTGCGAGATATGCCACCAGGATGATATGTTTCTCCCAGAGCCAAATATTTGTTTTAGGTGTGTTGAAGTTGATTTTGATGATGAGCCTAAGCCTAAGAAGAAAACAAAACGTGTTGCATCTGGTAGATACAAACTGCCATTACAAACAGTAGCAGTAAGTCTAATGGTTAGACCACTAAATGTAATTGGTAGACCAGTGTTTGCGAAAATGGGACGAACAAGAATAATTAAGCTTAACCAACGAGCCTTGGTACAGCAACAAGCCTTGGCAGATAGGGCTATTAATGCCAAGAAACGGTTACTCGTTGTTACTTTTATCTTAGCAACTCTATTGTCACTGATATTTTTTCTTAATCAATTTGCAGGCTAAGCAGGTCTATTGGATATTTGGATAGTTAGCAGAGGTTATTTAGAGGCTCAGTAGAGTTTATTAATGAGGTTAAATATAGTGCAAAGGCGTAGAAAATTAATTGATTATGGTCGTTTAAGACAAGGTTCTATTGCTAGTAATATCACTAGTAAAAAATGGAAAATAGACATAGCTGACCTAACTCTAGACATTCATAGGGTGATTAAGCAGCTAAACAGAAGGCCAACAACAGATGATTATATCAAACACGGTAAATATCCAATTAGCACTCTATTTAGGTTGTTTGGTAAAGAATGGGACGAGATTTTAGCTACTCTCGGATACAAAACTGCTAAAAATACCTATTCGTATCAGGAAGTAGTTGAAGAACTAGAACGAGTGGCTAAACAGCTAGCCAAACTCCCTACTCTTCACGAGTATAATCAAATAGCCAAAATAGATGCTGATATAGTCAAACGAGTAGCCAAAACAAACGACTGGCTAGAGGTTTTAGCAACAGTGTTTAATATTCGAGTAGAGCTAGTAGAACAAGTGCTTAACCTAAACCACGTTTATTATCAGGAGCAACTAACCAAATTAAAAACTATTTCTGATAAGCTTAAACGTGTCCCAAGTATAGCAGAATCAATTAAATATGGGATTAAGGTAGATTTACTGATGAAACGGCTAAACAAGAAATGGGTAGAATTATTAGCACTAGCGCAAATCAATCTTGCTCCAAGGCTAGCTCCAGAGGTTGCTCCAAGTACAAGTTGCCTAACACACAGATCCATCTCTAAAGAGCAAATGTTAGAGGATCTTAACCTCATAGCACATCAGCTTGGTTATTATCCTACAGAGCTAAAGTATGACCTACTGGGTAGCTACTGGGCTAACAACCTAAAATATCGTCTTGATAAAACTTGGCTAGGGATTATTGACCTTGCTAAGTCTCATAGTTTCAATATATTAGCTGAGCGTTCTATGCTGAGTCAAAAATCTTGTCTAAATAAAACCATATTAGAGTTCTTTGATATTCCTAGCAATAAAAACAAAGGAATTGATTTAGACAAATATAGGTTTTGATAAACTCATCGGTTTAACTCAAATATGGTCAGACTAATCATGGCATGGATTTCCGATAGTACAATAAAGCTAAATAAGGCTAAATACAAAATTAAAATCGTTGAAAACTACCAAAAACAATTGCAGCTAGATAATCTTGATGTATCTAACTGCAATAAATCAGGAAAAGTAATAGTTGCCTAGCTTGTAGCTTTATTAGACTGTATTACTCTGAAGCTTGGTCATGTGTGCGGTGTGAATCTACACTGGTAAGACCTGTCCTAATTCCATACTTAACAAGCGAAGGTAAGTCATGCATGTCTGTTTTGAGCATTATGCGACTCCTATGTGCCTCGATTGTCCTGCGAGATAACGTAAGCAAATCGGCAGTTTCTTCATTTGAATAGCCATCTATAAGTAAAGAAAGCACTTGTTTTTCACGATCAGTCAATTTGATTTCTTTATTATTTCTTACCATTAATTAAACTCCTAGATATAGAATATACTAATAATATCACTGTAACTATTATATTATACATAATAGCAATAGTAAATATCAACTAGCGTCTTTACACCTAATAAGCATTCAAGTACTACCTAAAACAGCTAATAAGTTTGTCAAATAACAGCAGAAAAGACAAAAAAGTTGATACGAGTTAAATCTTTTTGCCAAACAGATTTTTAATGAATTTCTTACAGATCTTGGGAAGTTTTTGCTGAAAGTTGGCAGAAAAAACAACCTAATTAAGTCTAATTAAGCTTAGTCTTATAATAAAATTACTAAAATAAAGTAAG
>JAHFUF010000109.1 GCA_023265235.1 Blastocatellia bacterium | reverse complement strand
AAAGAGTTAGCTCTATGTTTAAGTTGAAAAGTGCGACTTGCTCCAAAACTAATAGAAGCAATTACAGGGTTTTGTCCTAGTTCTCTTTCGTCATCAGAATGCCATCCCACACTATCCTTACCATTGCGATATAGATTAAGCAAAACACTATTAAATTGAACTGTTAGAATAGCCTCTATCTTTTGCTTGATAATAAGCAAAACCTCTGTCCAGGCTTTAGTTTGCTGCTGTTTTCCTGAATAAGTGTAAACTAACTTTTCATCACCATACCAAGCTGTTTGACGTGGTTCGGCTAATATTTTGCCAAAGATTTTTACTGTTCCGTTTTCCCAGTGAATTTCATTTAACAATCTTTCAAATAGTTGATTGCCTTGAGCTTGATTAAAAAAAACTGGATAAAAAAGAATGTCAGCGTCTGGTAAGGAAAAACTCTCTAATTGCATTTATACTCCAGCTTAAAAAGCAAAATTTATTTTACCTTTATTCGACTCACATTTTTTCTAATACTGCTAGAATTTCTTCTGGATGTGTTTCAGGCTTTACTTTAGGAAATACCGAAGCAATATTGCCTGACTCATCGATTAAGTAAGTTACACGGTTTGTACCAAGATATTTTTTTCCATAAAGTGTCTTTTCTCCCCAGACTCCATAAGCTTCAACAATATCTTTGTCTGTGTCTGATAGTAAGGTGAATGGGAGTTGATGTTTATCAACAAAGGATTTATGCGATTTTATACTATCAATGCTAACACCTATTACTACCACATTACGCTCTTCAAAGAGCAAAATCTTGTCTCGAAAAGTACAAGCTTCTTTAGTACAACCAGGAGTATTGTCTTTAGGATAAAAAAAGAGAACAACCTTTTTCCCTAAAAAATCTTGCAGAGAAACACGCTTACCATTTTGGTCAAATGTGCTGAAATCAGGGGCTTTAGCCCCTATTGATAATAAAGACATTTAAGATACCTCACAAAAAATAATTGAAAACCCTAGGGATTTTTTATTTTATCCTAAATTTAGGTTTTTAAGGCTAGCCTTCTTGCCAGCGTTACCACTAGTACGCCAAAATAGCATTTAGTGTCATCATATATTATTCAATCAAACATTTTTTATTTAGGAGTTGCGGAATGTTACGAGCCAAACTGCCGTTAATCGCTAAAACAGTAGCGTTAGTAGTATTTTTAGGAGTAGGTGCTTTGCTAGGAACTCAACTAGTCAAAAGAATGAATGCCGTGCCTCCAAAGCTCATCATTAAGCCTAAATTAGACAGTGCCCAACTCACCGCAGAGTTTAATAATTTTCAGTATGATTACCATGAAGGTCGTGCCCGCTATCGTCTTACTGCTGCTAAAGATAAGGTTTTTAGTGATTCTCGTCATGAACTAGAACAAGTTAAGCTAGAGCTTTTTGACGAAGTAGGCGATACTTCTGGGCAAGTAACTTCAGAGTTTTGTAAATATGATCAAACAAAAGCTTTACTACGTTTTGAAAAAAATGTTGTGATTGATACAAAAGACGGGCTACAAGTAAAAACCGAAAGCCTAGATTATAACCAAACCAGCGGTAATGCAGAGACTATAGACAAAGTCGAATTTACAAGAAATAAAATTAGTGGTAATTGCGTAGGAGTTCTTTTAGAGTCTGACCCTAAACGTTTGGAGATGAAACAAGCTGTTTATATTAAAGTCGAGCCAACGGATCAGGGTAAGGCTAACCCACAAGCTGTTAGTAAACCTGTAGAAATAAGAGGAGATTGGGCTGAATATACAAGTGAAGAACAAGTTATTCACTTAAAAGGTAGGGCACGAATTGCTGAGCCTGACCGTGTTTTAAGCGCAGATACTTTAATTGCTTATTTAACAGATGATAAAAAAATCCAATATGTTGAAGCACACGGAGGCAGCCATTTAGAAAGCCAACGCGAAGATTCACTTAAGCTAGACGCAAGTGATATGGATTTTATTTTTGATGAAACAGGAAAACTCTCTAAAGCAGAAGCACGAGGTAGTAGCCGTCTAGAAAGCAAACGAAGCGAATCTACATTAAAAGTTAATGCTGAAGATATGGATTTTTCTTTTAATATTGGAGGAAAGCTTTCTCAAGCAGAGGCTCATGGACAGAGCCATTTAGAAAATCAAGGAAAAACTTCTCCTCTACAGGTTGATTCTGAAAATATGAGTTTTTTCTTTAATGACCTAGGATTTCTAGTTAGTGCTAAAGCACAGGAAAATGTTACTGCTATTACTACTAACCAAGGGCCAAAACGTACTTTAACTGCTGATGAATTAACAGTTTTTACTCTCCCCACAGCAACCACTAGCGAGATAGAAAGAATCAAAGCCACAGGTAATGTTAACCTAAATATAGATGCTCCTGAGCCTACTGAAGCTTTACCTAATCCTAGCAACAAGCACTTAAAAGCTGCCCAAGCAGAAGTTTTTTATTATCCAGGTGGACAATTTTTACGCGAAGCTCAAGCACATGGACAAACTGTTTTAACCATTATTCCAGTAAAAGAGGTTCCAGGCGTGGAAAAACGAGTTATGAGAGCCGAACATAATACATTAACATTTTTTGAGTCTGCTAATGCATTGCGTGAACTAAACGCTCAAGGGAAAGTTAAACTAGAAATAGAACCTATTGCTAAAGCTGGTGCTACTGAGCCAATGCGCGTTAGTGAAAGCGATAAAGCTAGGGCAAATTTTGACCGTACTAGTGGAGAAATGTTGCAAGCACTTCAGGAAGGTAATTTTAAGTATGACGAAGGTACTAGACACGCGCTGGCTAATAAAGCCAACTATGATGCTACTAAAAAGCTAGTTGAATTAAGAGATGGAAAAGTAATGGTTTGGGATGAACAAGCACGAACTCAAGCAGACGAAATTGACATGTGGACAGAAAAACAGGAAAGTTTTGCTCATGGAAAAGTACGCTCAACTTACTACAGCCCTGAGGGAACTGGCCAAGCAACCCCTTTTAGAAATATGAAAGCACCTGTGTTTATTACATCAAAAGACTTACATATATTTAATGCTCGTGGAGAGGCTATTTATACAGGAGACGCTAGAGCTTGGCAAGATGACAATTTTGTTCGAGCAGAAAAACTAGAACTTTTTCGTGATAGTCGCAAAATGGTCGCTACTGGTGATGTTTCTTCTGTCCTATACCAAGCTAAAAAAGGTTTACCTGAAGGTAAAGAGGGAAAAAATAACCAAGCCTCTGTGCCAATTTTCGCTACTGCTGATGCAATGGATTATTCAGACAAAGACAGACTAGCCAAGTACAACGGCTCAGTAAAGATGAAACAAGGGAGTGAAATATTAGAAGCAAGCCAAGTAAAAATCTTTTTAGATACAGAACTTAACGAGATGAAACGCTTGGAAGCTTTTGAAAAAGTGGTGCTAACTCAACCTGGACGACGTGGAGAAGGTGACGAAGTAGAATACACTGCCTATGATCAACGCACCATATTAACCGGAAATATGGCTAGGGTGGTATCAGATTTGCAAGGGACAATAACAGGTCGCAGATTGACTTTACTAGGGGGCGATGATAGAATCTTGGTCGATGACCAACGAGGCACACGACGAGTCAGATCAACCCACGAAGTTCAACGTTAAAGAAAAGTTCAGATAGGAGCCGAGGTTTAGGTGGGTAAAAAAACTAAGAAACTTAGCGTTGAAATAGTGTCGAATGAAAACAAATTCGATACGCCTGATTTGCCAGCAACGTCTGCTGTCAGTAGCTTAATAGAGGTTGAACCCATAGAAAGTCTTCGTCATCTGCCAGTAGAACTCGTAAGTAAAACACCAGATAAAGGGCCAGAACTTTTGCGCGCAGAAGGATTGAAAAAATCCTATAGAGGACGTTGTGTCGTTAATGAAGTACAAGTAGAAGTAAGGCGTGGTGAAATAGTTGGACTTTTAGGCCCCAACGGTGCTGGTAAAACCACTAGTTTTTACATGATTGTTGGCTTAGAAAAACCAGATGCTGGACGTATTCACCTAGGTGATGGGGATATCACAGATTTACCTATGTATTTAAGAGCACGTCAAGGTATTTCTTATTTACCTCAAGAACCATCGATCTTTCGCAAATTAACAGTAGAAAAAAATATTTTAGCAATTCTAGAAACCTTAGAACTTTCTAGACAAGAACGCCAAGAACAATTAGAAAGGTTGCTAGAAGAACTTGATATCGCTCATGTTCGCCATACTAAAGGCTATGCCCTTTCTGGTGGTGAGCGACGTAGAACAGAAATAGCGCGTTCTTCAACACTAAAGCCCTATTTTATCCTTTTAGATGAACCGTTTGCTGGTATTGATCCTATTGCAGTATTGGACATTCAGAAAATTGTTAAACGCCTTAAAGATAGTGGTATTGGTGTGCTAATTACAGATCATAATGTACGCGAAACTTTGGCTATTACAGATCGTGCTTATATTATTAATAATGGGTCAATTTTTCGTACAGGTACTCCCTTAGAATTAACTTCGGATAAAGAAGTAAGGAAAGTGTACTTAGGAGAGAATTTTAGGATGTAAATAAAGGCTAAGTTAGTTTTTTAGAATTAATTTAGCAAAGCAGTTTTAAGTTTCAAAAACTCTAAAGAGTGTGTAGATATGTCAATTAAGCCAAATTTAGTTACCAGCCTGCGACAACAACTCGTTCTTACTCCGCAAATGCGGCAGCGTATAGAATTGTTAGGAATGACAACTCTAGAGATGCAAGATCTTATCCAAACAGAAATGGTAGAAAATATTGTGTTGGAAGCCGATGAGAACGGCCCAGGAGAAACTTTAGAGTCTTTATCTACAATAGATGAATCTTTATACGCGGCTGATAACCCTCAACCTCCTATGGCTGAGGCACCATCAGCTGAGGTTGTCTCAGGTGAAAATAAACCCCCTTCTGAAGCTAGCTTTGAAGAAGCAGACGCAGAAGCACCAGATGTTAATCCAGATCCTTTCCAAGAAATAGATTTTGGTAGCACGTTTGAGGAATATTTAGATCCTGGTTATAAAACCCACGAGTATGAGCAACGAGAGCGACCTTCTTTTGAGAATATGATTACTCGTCCTCTCACTTTAGCTGAACACTTGATTTGGCAATTAAATATGTCAGGGCTTTCTGGTGAAACTCGCGAAGCCGCAGAAGCTGTAATAGGTAACCTTAATGATGATGGCTATTTAGACGCTACTCTAGATGAAATTATGGAAATGGGCGATTGGCCTTTAAGTGTAGTGGAAAAAGCCCGCCATACCATACAAACCTTTGAACCTGTTGGTGTTGGCTCACTTGAAAGAAAAGAATGCCTCCTCGTACAACTAGAACAATTAGGTTATTCTAACCGTTTGGCTGCTAAACTAGTTACTAATTATTTGGATCGCCTCCAACCCTATCGTTTACCAGACCTGGCCAAAGAATTAGGTATTTCCTTAGAACATTTAAGAGCCGAAATGGAAATAGTTCGTAAGCTTGAGCCTTATCCAGGGCGTAAATATGCTACTAAAAATACACATTATATTGAACCAGAAGTTTATATTGAAAAAATAGACGATGAGTATTATATCCATTTTAATGATGATGGAATGCCTCAACTGCGTATAAACTCAGCATATCGTCGTATGTTAGAAGGTGGAGAAACCACTAAAGAAACACGAGATTATATAAAAAACAGGTTCCGCTCCGCAGTAGACTTGCTAAAAAATATTGAGCATCGCAAGCAAACTATCTATAAAGTTTGTGAGTCAATTGTCCGTCGTCAAAGAGAGTTTTTAGACAAAGGCGTTGAATATATTCGACCAATGATGCTAAAAGATATTGCAGAAGATATTGAGATGCATCTTTCTACGGTTTCACGAGTAGTAAATGGTAAATATGCTCATACTCCTCAAGGGGTTATTGAGCTAAGACGCTTTTTTACTGAAGGTATGACTAATGATGATGGTGAAGAAGTATCAACTAGAGTAATTAAACTGCAAATTAAGAAAATGATAGAAATGGAAGACGTGCGCGGCCCTTTAACAGATGAGGATATTGCCGAACGACTAGCTAAAGATGGTATGAAAATGTCACGCCGTACAGTTGCTAAATATCGTGATCAGATGAGTATTCCTGGTTCACGAGAGCGGCGTGTTGTAGAGTAGAGGGTAGTCCTATGAGATTATTCTTTGTTGGGAGTAGACTGTAGGATTACCCAAATAATTAGAATTAGGTTTCAAATTTTATTTTTAGGAGGCAGCATCGATTCTGTAGCTTTATTGGTAGGATCATGCTGGATATACTTATGAAAGTTGAATTTACCGGGCGACATGTAGAAGTTTCAGCAGCAATTAAAAAACATGCTCAAGAACACCTAGAAAAACTTGAAAAAGTTTTTGACTTTGATAATGGAAAAGCACACGTTATCCTAGAAGTAGAAAAACATAGGCATAGAGCAGAAATTCTTTTCCGTTGGCGAGACCAAGAATTGGCTGGTAAAGCTGAAACAGATGATATGTATACATCTTTGACACAAGCAGCAGACAAACTAGAACGCCAAGCCTTGAAGCTAAAAGAGAAAAAAACTAACCTAAAACGACAATCTCAAGCTGAAGAAGTCGTTAAAGCACCAGAAGACAATATTAGCGAAGATGTAGTTAGTGAAACTAAAATTGTTCGCTCTAGCCGCTATGCTGTTAAGCCTTTAACACCAGAGGAAGCAATGCAAGAATTAAAAGGATCCGATGATCAATTTCTAGTCTTTCGTGATGCTAAAACAGAACGCATTGCAGTTATTTATAAACGTAAGGATGGTAATTTTGGCTTAATAGAACCTTAAGATAATCGGCTAGGAGCTACTAATGGCTCCTAGCCTTAGTTCGTTTGATATGAATATGTTAGGAAAGTCGACTATAAGTGTTCACCAGTTACTAACGGAAATGTCTAATTGCTTAGCTTTGAAGTTGCTTACTAGCAACGCAGATCTAGAGAGCGAAATTACTGTTTGTTATGTACAACGATTAGGGCTAGCCCTAACAGGAAACAGCCATTATATTGATACAGGTCGAATTGAAATTTTAGGCCAAAGCGAAAACCATTATTTAACCCAACTCTCTCCAGAAAATCGCTTAAGCCTAATTGCAAGCCTACCATTAAATGAAATTACAGCGATTATAATAACAAAAGGTTTAGATCCTCCTGAAGAATTACTTAAATTAGCAGAAATTGCAGGGCTACCTATTTTAATTACTTCTGAAATTAGCGCGATTGCTATTTCAAAATTAACAGACTTTCTCTCAAAAAAACTTGCTCCATTAATAATCTTACATGGTGTGATGATGGAGATGTTTAGCCTAGGAGTATTACTTCAGGGAGAAAGCGGAGTAGGTAAAAGTGAATGTGCTTTGGATTTAATCATTCATGGCCATCGTTTGGTTTCTGATGATGTGGTAGAGATAAGGCGTGTTGGAGCAAGTCAATTAGTTTGTTCTGCTCCTGAAATGGTACGCGATCATATGGAAATACGAGGCTTAGGTATATTAAATATCAAAGATTTGTTTGGTTTTTCTGCCCTAGCAATATCAAGCCCACTAGATTTAATTATTCATCTAGAACGCTGGGAACAACATAAGTTTTATGACCGCATAGGTTTAGATGAAGAATTTAACCAAATTCTAGAATTAAATGTTTCGCTAATACGATTACCTGTTACTTTTGGTCGTAATGTCTCTACTTTAGTAGAAGTTGCTGTACGTAATCATCTGTTAAAATTGCGTGGAATAAATGCTGTACGAAACTTTACTGCCCGACACTCAGCAGCACTAAGCCCTGATCCTAGATATAAAGAAAATAAATAGTATGAGCTTGCGTATTATTATTATTACTGGTTTAAGTGGATCTGGCAAACATACTGCTATAAAGGCATTTGAGGATTTAGGTTATTTTTGTGTTGACAATTTGCCTGTAGCATTAATTCCTGTTTTTGTTGAATTATGTCGTCGTACTCAAGAAAATATTACTCAGGCAGTACTAGTTATTGATGCTCGTGAGCGACATTTTTTAACAGAGTTTCCTCCAATTTATGAGCAGTTGCAGCATCAATTAGATTTAGAATTAAGAATGGTTTTTCTAGAAGCTAGTGATGAGTCTTTGCAAAGACGTTTTTCAGAAACGCGTAGACCTCATCCACTAGTGGAATCAGTTGATAATTTGTTAGAGTCAATTAGAGCAGAAAAAAAGCTCTTAGCCCCAATACGAGATCTAGCTAATATTATTGTTGATACTTCTGATCATACAGTTCATACGCTACGTCGTTATTTTGTTGAAGAATTTGCTACTAGCACAGGTAGCTTAGATATGAACTTAACTGTAATGAGTTTTGGGCATAAACATGGTATGCCAGTAGCGTTAGACCTGCTTTTTGATGTACGTTTTCTTCCTAACCCTCACTTTGTGCCAGATTTAAGACCTTTAACTGGCCGCCACACAGAAGTAATTGATTATATGCTTACTTTCCAAGAAGTACGCGAAACCATAGATCGTTTTGGTGATTTGCTAGAGTTTTTAGTACCACGTTATAAACGCGAAGGCCGTAGCTATCTAACAATAGGGGTTGGATGTACAGGCGGACAACATCGTTCAGTAATGATTTCTGAAGCACTTGCTGAAAAACTACGTAAGTCTGGATATAGGGCACGTGCTACGCATCGAGATGTTTCTAAACGTTAACTAAGACCTAGCAAAATATATTAAGCTAAGGACTTATGATAAAACAAGAGATCCCTTCCTACATAATAAAAAAACTAACTTTCTTTCATTGTAAACGTGGCCCAAAGCGGTGTTATTTATGCCAAGAACAACGGTCAGAAAAAGTTTGTTTACTAAAACTTTGTCCTAATGATGGTATTGCTCGCAGAATGATTCAAGTAAAAATAAACGATAAAAATTTACTTTGTGAAATCGAGGTTGTACGCCTTTTTAAGGATATGCCAGAAGCAGTGTTATTTGCTCAAGAAAAAAATATTGTTATAGATTTTGGTAAAGAAGGCTCATAGCCTTTCTGATAGACTAAAAACCACGCAAAGGAAGTGTTGGACGCTGTAACCAGTTATCTTTAGGATAGAGCCAGCTTTTATCAATTAAATGTAGTGTATATGCTTGTCTTGAGTGAGGCGACTCGTTAGCATGACTTAAATGAGGTAGGAGACCGTGTAGTACTATTAAACTGCCTTTTTTTACTTCTAAGGGAACTAAAGAGCTTAAGTCATATTTGCTATCATCAAAAACCTGAAACTCAGTTGTATTTTTTTCTGTACGAATAAAGCGAGATTTTAACCCTAGTTTATGTCCACCAGGAATTGCCCAAAGACAACCATTATTTTTAGTTGCATCTTCTAGGGCAAACCAAAGCCCAAAAACACTTCCTTTTTCAGTATAAAGAAAAGTACTATCTTGATGACAGTTTACCTCTCCTCCAATAAAAGGTTGCTTAAAAATATACATTGACTGGATAGGTAGAGGAGAGGTTAAACCCAGTTCTAAGACTAGGTTAGCTATTTTTTTAGTGCGAGAGAATTGATTAAAAATAGGATCTAAGTCATGTAATGCATGACCAATTTTATTTATAGAAAGCTCTTTGCTTTGGCGTAGTTGTCCATTTTTATCAAAAGCGTTTTCTTCAAAAAAGAAACTTATTTTTTCACTAGAGGCAAAAAAATAATCGTCTGCTACACGAGACTGTTCATTTGTAGTAAAAATAGTTCTAATGCCTTCTGGATCAAACCTTGACACCAATTCTAGTGCATGAGAGCGAAGACGATCACAAGCTAAATCATCAACAAAACTTTCTAATACCAAAAAACCAGTTTTTTCAAATTCTGATAAATTTGACATAAATGTATATACATGGACTTTGTTAGACTAATTTATTGATTCTAAAAGGATAAACATTCTGTGTTTTAATACCCTGTAAGGGCATCTGATAATAGCCCATTGATTTATCTATGGGCTATAAGCTATGGCTAGCTGTTTTCTGTTTCCGTCAAATAAACTATTAGACGATTTGTTGCATCTAGAGTGGCTTTAGCAATATTATGAACTACCTGTTCGTCATTACTTAAGCAAGTACCTGTTAACTGTAATGTTTTACCATCTTTAGTATAATCAACAGTTACAACTAATATATTTTTATCAATACTGTCATGCCGTATTGGAGCAGCTTTATCTAGCTCTAGTTCTATATCTAGTGCTAAAGCCTGACGAACAGCATCCAAAGTAGCCTGTGCAACTATAATAAAATCATCATTAGTTGATAGTCGTGTAGCACGACCAACAAACTGCTTTTCTCCATTTTGCAAAGTCACAATTGCTTGGGTTTGCTCAGAGTTTTCAGAAACTTCTACAGAATGCAAAATAAGTCGTAACATGTTAACCCACTAGGATAAATTTTGATTCGGTATTTACTCAATAATTTGTTAATAAG
>JAHFUF010000108.1 GCA_023265235.1 Blastocatellia bacterium | reverse complement strand
GATGGTCAAAAATCTCTAAATTTCTAGTAATGGAATGGGGTTAAACGTTTGCGTCCTTTAGCACGGCGGCGGTTTAACACCAAACGACCACCTTTAGTACTCATACGAGAGCGAAATCCATGCTTTTTGGCACGACGGCGGTTATTAGGTTGAAAGGTTTGGCTCATAATCTACTCCTTGACTCCTTGAAAAATAGTTATTTAAAGTTATTTAATGTTGGCTATATTTTAGAAAAGAAGTAAGAATAAGAGACTAGCATCAATAAAGTCAAGCCTATCATGAAAAATTTTTATGTATTATTTTAGCTATAGCCTTGTAAAAGAAAAGGTTGTAATATAGTCTCCTATTTAATTGATCAATAATATTTGATAGCATCTCTAAATTACACAGTAGGTAAATAATAGCGTTCTTAGATTCAATATATGTGGTAATTTAACTTATAAGTAAATCATTTTAATTAGGACATAAAAAATTAGAGTATAAGTTAGAATATAAGAAAGGAAAGTACAACTCAATTTAAGTACTAATTAAGTACTGAGTTGCTACACAAATTATCGTATGCGAACCTCAGACCTTGGTGTTACTTTTCAAATCCCTAAATTTGAAGCACCAGTAGAACTATTTTTAGCAGATAATCGTCGTCTGAAAGGTAAGCTTTTTCTCTCCATTTTACCTTCCAGTAAACTAGGACATAGCTCAGTGTTAGAAGGATTAAATGAACCGCAAAAATTTTTCCCATTTTTGCCAGAATATGCTAATCAAGTAGAAGTTTTTAATAAAGAGCTTTTGGTTGAAGTAGTAATAGACATTAAGTTAGACCAAGAAGAGCAAAGCAATATATTGGAGTCTAATATCTGGATTGAAGAGGTTGAAGTACAGTGTAGTAGCTATGTTACTGTTATAGGAAATGTGATATTAGATCTACCACCAAATCGTGCTAGGGTACTAGATTTTTTTAATTTACCAGAAGCCTTTTTTGCTTTGCAAAAAGGCGACAAAAGTCACGTTATTAATAAAAAGTATGTTACTAGTGTTAAAGAATTAACTGTATTACCTCCACCTCCAAAACAAATTACTCAAACTAAGCGTGGTGGGCGGACAAAGAAAAAATCTTCCTAAAATATTTTAGCCTAGCCCTTTAGTACTAAGTCTTTTTAATAGACTTAAAGGTGTAAAATTACTTTTAGAGCTATAAACTATTATGTTTCAATGTTTTGTAGCCTATAGACAACTTATAATAGCCCAGCATGGTTTTATAAATAAAAATTATATTTAACTAACTTAAGCACGAGTTTTTGTTAAGAGGCATATTTTATGGATCAAATAGAGCAGCTACTTTCCAAGTTCAAAGACTTTAATGCAAATGAGTTACATTTAGAAGCTAGTCAAAAACCCTATTTTGCTACCTCAGCAGGTGTTCGTGAAATAAGTGCAAATACCATTCAACATAAAGATATTGTTCAGCTTATTTCCCCTATTCTTACCCCTGCAGCAAAAAGTGAATTAATAGAAAAACCTAGTACAGAATTTCAATATCGTAGCCCATCAGGAACATATCAAGTTTCTATCAAAAAATCTAGCTTAGGGTTTAATGTGATAATTCGTCCATTAGGAGGAACATTAGGAGCTACTTCTATTCCTCCTGCTATGACACAGCCTGTAGCTACACCTAGGCAAAATAGTTTTACTCCACCTACTACACCAGGAAATGCTGCTTATTCAACTATGCAACCAACACAACAATATGCTCAACAAAGCCCTATTCAAAACCCCATTCAAACCCCCATTCAGCAACCTACCCTTGTGCCAGTGCAAACTCAGCCCGCGCAGCCTTTTCGATCCTCTGTACCAACAAACAATTCTATGCCTTCTATACCTCCTAATTCTCAATTTAATTCGCCTGCGCCAAGTTATTCACCTATACAAAGTCATTCACCTACACCACAACGTCCTCGTGCTAGTCAAGCAGCAGAAATAGATAGGTATTTTGATGAAATGGTAAAAATGAAAGCCTCAGACTTGCATCTTTCTACAGGAATGCCTCCAATGGTTCGTCTTGATGGTGAGATGAAAACCTTAGAGCACCCTGTTTTAAGACCTGAAGACACAGAACGCATCCTGCAAGAGGTTATGCCAGAAAGAAATAAAGAGGAGTTTAACCGCCGCCATGACACAGACTTTGCCTATGAACTTAAAGATATAGGGCGGTTTCGTTCTAATGTTTTTATGGATCGCAAAGGTTGGGGAGCAGTATTTCGTGTAATTCCTACAAAAATCCTTACAGCAGAAGACTTAAAACTTTCTAAGCCAATTTTAGATTTATGTTTTTTAAGTAAAGGTTTAGTGGTTGTTACTGGGCCAACAGGTAGTGGTAAGTCTACTACTTTAGCTGCTATGATGGATTTTCTTAACCGCCATCGTAAAGACCATGTTATTACTATTGAAGACCCTATTGAATTTGTGCATGACAACAAAGGCTGTTTAGTAAACCAACGCGAAGTCCATAACCATACAGACTCTTTTAAGGACGCGCTTCGTGCTGCACTACGTGAAGATCCAGACATTATTCTAGTTGGTGAAATGCGTGACTTAGAAACAATTGCAATCGCAATTGAAACAGCTGAAACAGGACATTTGGTTTTTGGTACACTACACACTACTACTGCCCCATCTACTATTGATCGTATCATTGACCAATTTCCTACTGATCGCCAATCGCAAATCCGTACCATGCTTTCAGAATCACTAAAGGGCGTAGTTGCACAAACATTACTGAAAAAGAAAAATGGTGGTCGTATAGCAGCACTAGAAGTTTTACTTGTTACTCCAGCTATTTCTAACCTAATTCGTGAAGGAAAAACTTTCCAAATTCCTTCAGTAATGCAAACATCTAAGAATTTAGGAATGGTAACGCTTAATGATGCTTTGTTTGAGCATGTAAAAAATGGGCTAGTTTCTGCTGAAGACGCTTATGTTAAGGCAGTAGATAAAACTAGTTTCAAGGAACTTTGTAAACGTGCCAATGTAGACATAGGGTTCTAGCAAAACCCTTAGACATCTATTAGTTACCTTTATTTACCTTTCTGCTCTTATCCTAATTGTTATACACATAGGGTTTATTTTTTTACTCTTTTTTTACTTCTTTTAAGAACTTATACTACAGGAAAATAGCTTTGTAGTAAGATGTTTTTTCTCGTTTCTTTTTTGGTAAACCTATTAATTTAAAAAGACTTATTAAAACTATTGAAGAACGTCCCAACAAAGGCTAAAATGCTAAGCCTACAGTTAGTGTACTAGTTATTATATAGTAATATTAATGTGGACAAGGTTTTGTCTAGTAGTTGAGTGTGTCGAAGTACACATTAAGGATAAACAATGCAGTACTTTAATAGGATTCTTGTTGTAGATGATGAAATAGATGGACATAAAAACCTCAAAGAACTACTTGTTGGCCAAGGGTATAATTTGGTTTTTATTGATAATGGCTATGAAGCACTAGCAAAAGCCTTAGAATTTATCCCTGATCTAATTTTGCTTGATATAAAAATGCCTGGTATGAATAGTTTTGAGGTTTGTCAACAATTGCGCTCTGATCCAGTACTTGGAGAAGTTCCTATAATTATGATTATAGACCTAGATAATCGTGATTTTCGATTGCAAGCAATTGAAGCAGGGGCAGATGATTTTATTTCCAAACCTTTTGATTATATTGAACTGCGGGCGCGTGTACAGTCTATTCTTCGACTTAATCGTTATCGAAAGCTACTTTTGGAAAGAATCAAATTTGAGGAAATTACAGAGCTTTTACCAATACATGATATTACTAGAGGAAAACGTGTAGAAACACAAATTCAAGAACAGGCTACTTTGTTTAGTATAACTCGTGAGGCCATTTTTGTTTTGGACTTAAACGGTAATATTTTATTTTGGAATAAAGAGGCTGAACGCTTATATGGTTGGATAGCAGAAGAAGTTATAGGTAAAAAGGCTGCTCAGATTCTTTTTAAAGAACATATTGATCAATCTATTGAAGCTTATAACTATGTTATTGAAAAAGGAAAATGGAATGGAGAGTTACAAGAAATAACAAAAGATGGAAATGAAATCATTGTTGAAAGTCGATGGATATTAATGCTAAATAAAAATAAAGAGGAAAAAAACATACTAGTAGTCAACAATGATATTACAGATAAAAAGAAATTAGAAGCTCACCTACTTCGTGCACAACGTATGGACAATATAGGAGCATTATCTAGTGGTATTGCTCATGACCTAAATAATGTACTAACACCAGTCCTGATGTCTCTTGAAATACTTAAGAGAAATATTTCTGATAGTCGAAATTATAAGCTACTTAATCTAATGGAAGATAGCCTTAATCGTGGTGTTGAGCTTGTAAAACAAGTTTTATCTTTTGGGCGAGGGGCAGAAAATAGCCAGACTGTTGTTCAAGTAAAACATGTGATTTTAGAAATAGAGAAAGTCTTAAAAGAAACATTTTCAAAACTCATAGAAATTCAAATAGACGTCCTAGAAGAACTATGGACAGTTAACGCAAATATTACACAAATACATCAAATTTTAATGAATCTTTGTATCAATGCCCGTGATGCTATGTCAGAAATAGGTCTTTTGCGTATCTCCGCTTACAACTTTGTTGTTGATCAAAGTTATGTAGGAGGCAATAGGGATGCTAAAATAGGTAATTATGTTGTTATGTCAGTTTCAGATAATGGTAGTGGTATTGCTAGTGAAATATTAGATAAGATTTTTGACCCGTTTTTTACAACCAAAGCAATAGGTAAAGGTACTGGCTTAGGTCTTTCTACAGTTATTAGTATTGTCAAAAACCATGGTGGTTTTATAAAAGTTAATAGTCAGGTAGGTAGAGGAACAGAATTTGAGGTTTTTTTGCCAGCAATAAATGTAGAAGAAACACAAGGTATAAAAGAATCTAATGACGCATCTCTACTAGGAAAAGGTGAACTAATTTTGGTAGTTGATGATGAAGCCTCTATTCGTGAAATTACTAAAACATCATTAGAAACATATAATTATAGAGTATTAACCGCTAGGGATGGAATTGAAGCAATAACTTTATATGTAGAGTATAAAGAAAAAATTGCCCTTGTGATTACAGATATGATGATGCCTCTTCTGGATTGCTCAAAAACTATCCAAGCATTCCAAAAGATAAACCCCAACGTCAAAATCATTGTTATTAGTGGTGCTCCTTCTACAACTAAAATACAGGAATTAAGGTACCTTGGAATTAAGATGTTTTTACCAAAACCTTATACTTTAGACACTTTACTTGAAACCTTGCAAAAAATTCTAAACTCATAAACATTATCGTGAATAAGCAAAATTCCCAATAATGTCTAATATTGTTAATAATCTTTAATTTTGAGGTTTGTAATGAATAAATTAGAACGTGTTGATGCTGCACTTATGGGAGATAACCTAGATCGCCTCCCTTTTAGTTTTTGGTATCACTTTGGCCTGCAACACGCACAGCCAGAAGCTCTTGCCCAAGCTCATCTTAGCTTTTTTCATACCTATGACTTAGATTTTCTTAAAGTAATGAATGATTATCCTTATCCTATGTCTGATAACCAAAATATGTTTTTAGATATAGCTGATTGGAAAAAGTTAAAGATTTTTTCAGGAGATGAAGAAGGGTTTGGTGAACAATTAAAAGCATTACGCATAATTGCTAGAGAATTATCAAAAGAAGCTTATTTTGTTGAAACTATCTTTAGCCCTTGGACAATAGCAAGAAAGCTTTCCAGTATACAAACAGTATTAGCACTTAAAGAAAAAGAACCGGAATTATTTTTAGATGTTATGCATAAAATCGCTTTGTCTTTAGCCAACTATGCCCGCCAAGCCATTCTAGCAGGTGCAGCAGGAATATTTCTTTCCCTAAGTGCCGCCACAAATAGTATTATGACTTACTCTGAGTATGAAAAATTTTGTCGACCATTTGATTTAATAGTTTTAGATGCAATAAAAAACCAGACTAAATTTAATATCCTACATATTCATGGTAAAGAAATCTTTTTTGATGAACTTCTTGATTATCCTGTTCAAGCAATAAATTGGTCACACACACTCTCTCGCCCTACTTTAACTCAAGCCCGTACTAAATATAAGGGTTGTTTACTTGGTGGTATTGGTGAGGAGCGATTTGGGCATAATACAGTTTCCACTATTGAACAAGAAGTTAAACAAACAATAGAGAGCATGGGTAATAAACATCTGATAATAACCCCAGGGTGTTCTATTCAAACTGATAGTGCTCCAAAACTACTTCATGCAGTAAAGAGAGCAGTTTTGCAAAATAAAACCTAGTGGTCTTTAGTCAGTTTTAGGAAGAAAAATAAGCAAACCTTAAGAATTGCTAATAAAAAGCTATTAACATTAGTATTGCAGCAATTTCGCTCAAACCTATTTACTTTTAATAGCTCCCTACTTAGAATATAGTAGTGTTAACTTAATAGGATATTCATTTTATTTTTCAATAACTAGTTCTAAGCAAGATAGGAAACTTCAATATAATCAAGAGTTGTTTTTGGTATAAGAGTAAGCTAAACCTCACAACACTATTTCTAGTGAAAAATACCGTTGAAAATAAATCAGGCTCTTTTATTAAAAGCTAGTAGTTTTTAACTAGTGTAATTACAATTATCTTATTTAATTATTTGACTTTGGTAAATATTTAATTGTCTAACCCTATTACTTCCTTAAACCAAGCGTTTGTTGGCTAGCTAATAGCCAATGAATATTGGTTTTCGGGCTAGTTTATTGGTAAGTAATAGCGAAAATGCTATCAGCTTTTACCCCTATTAAGACACAAATTATTATAATTTTATGGAGTAGAAAAATGTTTTTTAGTCGTAAATCAAACTTTTCTAAAGTAACAACAATTTTTAGCATAATCATTATGTTAATGATGAATATAACTGTTAACCTTGCACAACAACCACCAACTATTGAGTTACCGCCAGCACTTGATCCAAAAACAGCATTTCAAGAGCCTTTAAAATCTTTTCTTAGTACAGTTTTTCGTCTCTCTAATGATAGCTATAAAGATCCTTTTATTAGTTTAGCTGTTAATTCTGCTCAAGGGTTACAATACTCACAAGTAAAATTCCTTGATGGTCTTGGAGCAGGAAGTATTTCTCTTTGTTTAGGATTGCCAGGCCAATCACCTACTGGTACACCTAATGCAGGTGGGCTACAAACGCCTTTTCCTCCTACTACTACAGCACAAATCCCTCGTGTAATATTAGATCCACAAGGAGTCTTAACTTTTGCTGCTAATAGTTCTGCTTTAACTGCTGATCAAAAAAATGCAATTGATTTGCTCTATAGCGTTGATCAAGTTTCTCGTGGTAACTACGCAGCAAATGTCTTAAATTTAGCTAGAGCTTTAACCCTAATAAAAAACTCTGCCTCTGGTGATGATATAGTAATAAATGGAGTTATTGATGAAACAATAAAATTGCTAGAAAAAACCTATAATGCATTGGCAAATTTTAATGCCAACGCTCCAGATCCAGATGTGGTTTATGGTATAGTAGCAGGTACTCTTAGACAAATATCTACTAGTAATATTATCAGTAAAACATCATTAATTACAGCGTTAAATATTCTTGGTATTGGTTATTCAAATTATATGTTTAACCGGCTTCCTATAAATGGCACAAATAATCCTGTTCCATCTACAAGAGGTGCTTTACCACCATTTACTCCTAATTCTCCATTAAGTGCTGCCCAAGGTAACCCATCAGCAACTTTTGGCCCAGGGGTACTCTCTTATTTATCATCGATTGGGATACAACTTCTTAGTCCTAGTATTATTTATCAGGTAAATTCTGCTGACAAATTACAAGCAGCAACAGTTGCTCTTGATAATCAAACTATGACAATATTCTTTACTGGTAGTAACTTCCCTCCTACTAGTGCTAATCCTCCACAAGTTGTTTTTAGTACCATTCCAAACACTTTTCCATTTCTTAGAACAGCTGCTAGCCAATATGCAAGAATTGCTAACAATGACCCTGTTGTAGCACAAAGAGTACAAAACTTTTTTGCAAATAATGCTTCACCTCGTGCTGCTTATTTGGCTAATCTCAATAACTTAATATTTGGTTTTAGAGTGTTAGACTCTAACCTTAACCTACCACCTAAAGTCCGTTTTGCTGTTAAAGATGCTATTGACAACTTACAAAAAGCAATAAATGGGCTAAACCAAAATCCTGCTGCTATTCCTGATGTCTTAGGTCTTTATAAGCAAATTAGTGGAGACCTTGATGATGTAATTTCAGGATTATTATCATCAACAAATCGCTTAGACTTTAACGCACAACAAATAACTGCAATAGTTACTTTAGTTACTTCTACTTTACCAATAGGGTTGATAAATTACTACCTTAGACCAGTAGTATTATCCCAAGTCTAAAGAAGTCTAAAGAAATTTAATACTATATTTTTTGTTTTTAAGTCAAAAAATTAACAATAAAGGCTAATGCTAAAATCTAAACCAGCATTGGCCTTTAGTACTTTCTAAAGATAAGTCTCTGCATAATATCTAGCCATTAGCCCAACATATTCTTGAACCTTTAAGTTTTATGCTCATCTTTTATGCTCAATGCCTGGGAAAAATCACTATTAATAAATCTCTATATTAAAGTAAAATTTCAACCACCTTAAAAATTACATTAACAAATTAACAAAAATTGCTAAAATTTTTTGTCTAATGCCAGTGTAAATTTTTCACTGTAAAATTTTACTTTAATGTAAGTTTTTCACTCCAAGATATTCTAATTATTGTTAGATATATTTACATTACCTAACAGTTTTTTGTCACTTTTATGATTGTTATAATTGCTATTTAGGGTTTTATTTGTTGCATGTAGTTGCTTTTTATACAATATTTAAGTTATATTTCCTCGCCATAATATGTTTACAATTATTATAATTTTACTAAGTATTTTTTACACCTTTGTAAATATATTATTCCTTTTGAAGTTAAAACAAAATTATGAGATAAAATTGCAAGAAATTCTTATTATGTAAAACATTCTTGCAAACAGGCTTGCATTTCTTGGTGGTCAACATTTTGTGCAAGCTTAGCTATTACCCTTCTTGTCTACCTTTAATCACATTAGAGGCAGAATACAAATCTCGAAAAGATAAGAAAAAATTTTCTTAAACCTTAAATAAATAACAAATAAATTAACCCCTAATATTCTGAAAAAATAGCTCTATAAAGTGCTATAAGAGGAGTAACGAATATTTATGAATAAACTCAAAACGAGTCTTTGTATACTCTTAAGCTTGCTGCTATGTCCGCTATGGCCAATACAAAATCAAGCACAAACGTCTGGAATTGTACTAGATGTAGCCGTAGAGCCAGGGATATTTCAAACTTCAATGGCAACAAGCGCGATAATTAGTATTACTAACGCTGGTGGCCCTAATAATATATTGACGTCTGATAGGTTTTCTATCAATTTTAATACAGCCTTTGGTACAGTGACGTCGATTGATCCAACCATTTTGGTTGCATCTCCTTCACTTTCAGGGTTTTCATCTAACCAATTTACAGTTTCACTTTCAGGGTCAACTATTAATATTCTTTATACTGGCCCAACAAGAATATTTATCCCAAGTGATGGTTTTTCTGTGAGAGTTAATTTCACTACCCCTCCAACTGTTGGGCAAGGCCAAGTCCTTGTAGCCGTCACGATAAAATCTCTTGGATTTGCTTTAACTAGTGCTCAACAAGAAGTACCTATAGTTAATTTTAGTGTTCTTGCAACAGGAGCAACAGGAGCAACAGGAGCAACAGGAGCAACTGGTGCAACTGGTGCGACAGGCGCGATAGGCGTAACAGGAACAACAGGAGCAACAGGAAGAACAGGAGCAACAGGAGCAACTGGTGCAACTGGTGCAGGCGCAACTGGTGCGACAGGAGCAACAGGAGCAACTGGTACAACAGGTACGACAGGAGCAACTGGCGTAACAGGAACAACAGGAACAACTGGAGCAACTGGAGCAACAGGTAACAATGGAGCAACAGGTGCAACAGGGGCAACAGGAGCAACAGGAGCAACCGGAGCCAATGGAGCAACAGGAGCAACCGGAGCCAATGGGGCAACAGGTGCGACAGGTAACAATGGAGCAACCGGAGCAACTGGAGCCAATGGAGCAACAGGTGCGACAGGTAACAATGGCGCGACAGGGGCAACAGGAGCAACTGGAGCTAATGGGGCAACCGGAGCAACTGGAGCCAATGGAGCGACAGGTGCGACAGGTAACAATGGGGCAACAGGTGCGACAGGCAACAATGGAGCAACGGGAGCAACGGGAGCAACGGGAGCGACAGGGGCAACAGGAGCAACAGGTGCAACAGGTAAAAATGGAGCGACAGGAGCAACAGGAGCAACAGGAGCAACAG